>NZ_CP067041.1:6902500-7100878 GCF_016599855.1 Bradyrhizobium diazoefficiens
GCTCGGCTTTGCTGGCGTCAACGTCACCTTTCCCTACAAGGAGGCCGTGGTGCCGCTGCTCGACGCGCTGGCGCCGGGCGCGGCTGCCATGGGTGCGGTCAATACGGTGGTCGTGAAGGACGGCCGGCTGATCGGCCACAACACCGACACCACGGGTTTTGCGCGTGCGGTGGCACCGCTGCTGGCCCGCACCGACAACGCGGTGGCCGTGATCGGCGCCGGCGGCGTCGGCAAGGCCATTGCCTTTGCACTGGCGAGCCTGAAGGTTTCCGACATCCGCATCTTCGACAGTGAGCCGGCACGCGCCGAGAACCTTGCCTCGCTTCTCAGCACGACAGGCGCCAAAGTCGCGACCAGCGTCGCGGGCGCGCTCGATGGCGCCAGCGGTCTCGTCAACGGCACGCCGGCCGGCATGCTGCCAAACCGCAAGACGCCGGTGCCGCCGGCGCTGCTCCGGGCAGACCTGTGGGTCGCCGACGCCGTCTATTCGCCGCTGATCACGCCGCTGCTTGCCGCAGCGCAAGAAAAAGGCGCGCGGATCATGACCGGGCGCGAGCTTGCGATCTACCAGGCCGCCGACGCCTTCGAACTGTTCACCGGCCTTGCCCCGTCGACCGAGGTCATGGGAGAGGCTTTTGACGCCGTGATGGCAGCGCGCGGCACCGCCTATCAGGCAGCTTGAGGCGAAGCGGCCGGACACAAGGCCGCTTGCAAATTGAAACGGGAGGAGAGGACGATGAAATCAACGCTACTGGTGGGTGCACTGCTCACCGCAATCACGACCACGGGCGCCTTCGCACAGGCTATCAAGCTTGCCGACGTCGCTGAGCTCTCGGGCGGCGGCGCCACCGTCGGCACCAACTGGAAGAACGGCATCGACCTCGCGATCGAGGAGATCAACGCCAAGGGCGGCGTGCTCGGCCGCAAGCTCGAGGTCACCCACGCCGACTCGCAGTCCAACCCTGGCGTCGCTCGTGCGCAGGTGCAGAAGGCACTCGACGCCGAGCCCTATGTGTTGCTCGGCCCCGGCTATTCCGGCTCGGTGAAGGTCACCGCTCCGCTCGCGGCCGAAGCCGGCATCACGCAGATCATGGGCGGCGAAGCCGCCGAGCTGACGCAGGCGGGCAACAAGTTCCTGTTCCGCACCTCGTTCGGCCAGCAATCCTCGATGCCGAAAGTCGCAAAATACATCCACGACGACATGAAGGCGAAGACGGTCGCAGTGGTCTGGGTCAACAATGACTTCGGCCGCGGCGGGCGCGACGTCGTGATCAAGGAACTCGAGCGGCTCGGATCCAAGGTCGTCGCCGATCTCTCCACCGAGGCGGGACAAGCCGACTTCGCCGCCGACGTCGGCAAGATCAAGGCTGCCAACCCCGATGCCGTGTTCGTCTATCTCAACGAGGAAGAGAGCGCGCGCATCCTGAAAGAGCTGAAGCGCCAGGGCGTCACGGCGCCACTGATGGGCGAGACCACGCTGATCGGCCAGAAGGTGATCGAGCTCGCCGGCGACGCCGCCAACGGCGCGCGCGGCCATGTCGGTCTCACCACGGATGCCCCGGTTGACCTGATCAAGGGTTTCCGCGACCGCTTCTCGAAGAAGTACAATTACGTGCCCGACCATAACGGCCTGAAGGGCTACCTCGCCGTCTACATGGTGAAGGCCACCACCGAGAAGATGGGCAAGGTCGACAGCAAGGCTTTCGCCGACACGCTGCACGGCCTGACCATCAAGGCGGCCGACGAGCCGGGCATTTTGATGGACGTCACTTTCGATCAGAATGGCGACATCGATCGCCAGAGCTTTCTGGTCGAAGTGGTCGAAGGCAAGCAGGTCGTCAAGCAGGTGCTGCCGAAGGTGAAGTGAGGTCTTTCGCCTCTCCCCGCTTGCGAGGAGAGGCCGGAATTTGCGCAGCAAATTCCGGGTGAGGGGGAGCTTCCGCGAGTCCAGCTGTTAGCTCCCTCGCGGGGACTCTCCCTCACCCCGACCCTCTCCCCGCAAGCGGGGAGAGGGAGACGATAGAGAGGGGAAAATGTCCAATCTGTTCGATCTTCTGGTCGCGGGACTGGCCACCGGCGCGATCTATGCGCTGGTTGCGGTTGGCTTCACGCTGCTGTGGCAAACCTCGCAGACCATCAATTTCGCGCAAGGTGAGTTCGTGATGCTGCCGGCGTTCCTGATGCTGGCAGCGATGCATGTCGGCGCCCCGTTCTGGCTCGCGATCATCCTCGGCATCCTGCTGTCGATGATCCTGCTGGGCCTCGCCTTCAAGATGCTGCTGGTCGATCCGATGATGCGTCATGGCGTGCTGCCGCTCGCGATTGCCACCATGGCGCTCGCAATCGGGATCAAGGAGGCGGTGAAGCAGTTCTTCAGCGCGGAAGCATCGCCCTTCCCGTCGATCGTGCCGACCGGCGACATCACCGTGCTCGGACACGTCGTTTCGCTGCAAAGCATCGGCGTCCTGGTCGTCGCGATCCTGGCTGTATTCGGCCTGACCACGCTGCTCAATCGCACTTCGCTCGGTCACCAGATGCAGGCGGCGGCGCAGAACCCGACGGTGGCGCGCATCATTGGCGTGCCGGTCGAGCGCATGATCCTGCTGACCTTCCTGATCAACGCTTTCCTGGTCGCGCTCGCCTCGCTGCTGATCACGCCGATCTATCTGGCGAAGTTCTCCTCCGGCGAAGTGCTGGGACAGGCCGCCTTCATCGCCGCCATTGTCGGCGGCTTCAACCAGGTGCGCGGCGCGATCGCCGGCGGCCTCTTGATCGGCGTGCTCGACAATCTCGCGGCAAGCTACATCTCGACGCAATATCGTGCAGCCGTGCCGCTGATTTTCCTGATCGTCGTCATCCTGTTCCGGCCGCAAGGACTGCTTGGCCGCGCAGAGGAGCGCACGGTATGAGTGGCTTTGCCAAACCCCTGAAGATCGCGCTCGGCCTCATTGTCATTGCCGGCCTGATCGTCGTGCCCATGAACTTCAACCGCTACGGTCTGTTCATCCTGAGCCAATGGGCTGTGATGACCATCGCCGCGATGGGGCTAAATCTCACGCTCGGCTATGCCGGACAGGTCTCGCTGGCGCAGGGCGCCTTCGTCGGCATCGGCGCCTATGCGGCAGCGATCATGACAACGCATGGCTGGCCGCTTCCGGCCGCCATCGTGGTGGCGATCGTGCTCGCCTTCGCAGTCGGCTGGGTGCTTGGCTATCCCGCGCTGCGCGTGCAGCACCACTACCTCGCCTTCGTCACGCTGGCTTTCTCGACACTGGCGTTCCTGGTGTTCCGCAACGAAAGCTGGCTCACCGGTGGCATCTACGGCATCTCCAACATTCCGCGCCCGCACTTCTTTGGGATCGCGACCAACAAGCCGCTGCCGTTCTACTATGTCTGCCTCGGCTCGCTCGCGATCGTGTCGGTCGCGGTGTGGTGGCTGATTCGTTCGCCATGGGGCCGCGCCTTCATGGCGCTGCGTGAAAATCCGCTACGCGCCCAGTCACTCGGCATCGACACGCGCCGCTACACGCTGATGGCGTTCGCGATCGGCTCGGCGCTCGGCGGCGTTGCCGGTGCGCTCTATGCCCCGCTGACGCAATATATCGATCCCGTGCCGTTCAATCTGTCGCTCTCGCTCGATCTGCTGATGATGGTGATCGTCGGCGGCGCCGGCTTCTTTTTCGGCCCCTTCCTCGGCGCAATGATCGCGGTGCTGTTGCCGGAATGGCTGCGCTTCACGGAAGGATATTATCTGATGCTCTACGCGATCGCGGTGATGGGGCTGCTGATCTGGTCGCCGACTGGCATTTTGGGAATCCTCGATCGCGCCATGGCCGCGCGCCGCACCAAGGCGGCCTCAGCGCTGCGCGCCGTGGCGAAATCACGACTGGAGACGGTGCAATGAGCGCGGTCCTCGAAGTCACCAACATCAAGAAGAACTTTGGCGGCATCAGCGCCGTCGATGGCGTCTCGTTCGATGTGCGCGAAGGCGAGATCCTTGGCCTGATCGGCCCGAACGGCTGCGGCAAGTCGACGCTGTTCAACTGCATCCTCGGCCAGCTCACGCCATCAGGTGGCGAGGTCAAGCTCGACGGCAAGGTGGTCACTGGCTTGCGTCCCTCCGAGCTCAACAAGTTGGGCGTCAGCCGCACCTTCCAATTGCTCCAGGTGTTCCCAAAGCTCTCGGTGCGCGAGAACCTGATCCTCGCGGGGCAGGAGCACCAGGGCAACATGGCCTCACGCCTGGTCGGCCGCTCCGATGCCGGACTGACCGAGGCCGCCAACCAGATGATCGGCTTCTTCAAGCTCGACCATCTTGCGGCCGAACCCGCCGGCGGCCTCTCCTACGGTCAGCAGAAGCTGCTCGACGCCGCCATGGCCTTCATGGGCGGCCCTCGCCTGGTGCTGCTCGACGAGCCGGCCGGCGGCGTCAATCCGACAATGCTGTCTGACCTGAAGGACCGCCTGGTCGCGATCAACCGCGAAAAGAACGCCACCTTCGTCGTGATCGAGCACAATATGGAGTTCGTGATGTCGCTGTGCTCGCGCGTGATGGTGATGGCGGAAGGCAAGGTGCTGGCGATGGGACGGCCGGACGAGGTGCGCAAGAACCCCGCCGTCATCGAAGCCTATCTCGGACATTGAGGAGCCGATCATGAGCGACCCGATTCTCTCGGTTCACAATCTCGTCGGCGGCTACGGCAAGATGACGATCCTGAACGGCACCACGTTCTCGGTGCCGCCGGCGACCATCACCACCATTATCGGCCCCAACGGTGCCGGCAAATCCACCGTGTTCAAGGCGATCTTCGGCCTGCTGAGGCTGCGCGACGGCAAGATCAGCTTTGCCGGCCGCGACGTCACCAATTTCAGCCAGCGCGCGCTGCTCAATGCCGGCATCTGCTACGTGCCGCAAGGCCGCAACATCTTTCCGGAGCTCTCGGTTCGCCACAATATCGAGCTCGGCGGTGTCGCCGCCGGGAAGGGCATCGACCTGCCGACGCGCATTGAGGCGGCGCTCGACCTATTCCCGGCGCTGCGACGCAAGTCGACGCAGCAGGCTTCCACGCTGTCCGGCGGCGAGCAGAAGCAGCTCGAGATCGCCCGCTCGCTGCTGCTCGAGCCAAAACTCGTGCTGATCGACGAGCCCTCGATCGGACTGTCGCCACTGATGGTGCAGCAGACTTTCGACATCCTCAAATCCTTGCGCGACCGCGGCGTCACCATCCTGATGATCGAGCAGAACGCGCGCTCGGCGCTGGAGATCTCGGATATCGGCATCGTGCTCGAACTCGGCCAGACCCGCATGGTCGACAAGGCGGAGCGTATTCTGAACGATCCCCGCATCGGCCAGCTCTTCCTCGGCGGCGCTATGGAGGAGAGCGCGGCATGAGCGCGCCAATGCGCATCGCCGTTGCCGGCGCCGGCCTGATCGGCCGCCGCCATATCGAATTGATCGAGGCTTCGCTAGATTGCGTGCTTGCTGGCATCGCTGACCCCTCGCCCACCGCGAAAGAGCTTGCGCAGGCGCACGGTGTGAACTGTCACGCCGATCATCGCACGCTGCTGGCGGACGAGAAGCCGGACGGCCTGATCATCGCCTCACCGAACGCGCTGCATCTGCCGATAGCGCTCGATTGCGCGCAAGCCGAGCCGCTGGCCGAGCAGCTCCGGCATTTCTGCGCGGTGATTGCGGGTCGGGAACGGCCGCTGATTTCCGCCGAAGATGCGATGGGAGCACTCGCGGTCGTCGAAGCCGTCAGCGAGGCCGCACGCACGGGCGGAAAAATATCGCCGGGCCAAATCATGGAGCAGGCAGCATGAACAAGCGCTCGATCGCGACCGTCTCCCTCTCAGGGGCGCTGGACGAAAAGCTCCGCGCCATCGCATCAGCCGGCTTCGAGGCGGTCGAGATCTTCGAGAACGACCTGCTGTCGTTCGGTTCAGGCCCCCGCGACATCGCCAAGCTCTGCCGCGATCTCAATCTCGGGATCTGCGCCTTCCAGCCGTTTCGCGATTTCGAGGGTATGCCTGAACCGCAGCGCTCGCGTAACTTCGCTCGCGCCGAGCGAAAATTCGATCTGATGCAGGAGCTCGGCACTGATTTGCTGTTGATCTGCTCCAACGTCTCCCCGGCCTCGCTCGGCGGCATCGACCGCGCCGCCGATGATTTTCGCGAGCTTGGCGATCGCGCGGCCAGGCGGGGCTTGCGCGTCGGCTACGAGGCGCTGGCCTGGGGACGGCATGTCAATGATTACCGCGATGCCTGGGAGATCGTGCGGCGCGCCGACCATCCCGCCATCGGCGTCATCCTCGACAGTTTTCACGTGCTGGCGCCGGGTTTTCCGACCCGCGCGATGGCCTCGATTCCCGGTGACAAGATCTTTCTGGTGCAGCTTGCCGACGCACCAAAGCTCGAGCTCGACATTCTGTCGTGGAGCCGGCACTTCCGTTCCTTCCCCGGCCAGGGCGATCTGCCGGTCGTCGAATTCATGCAGGCGATCGCCGCGACCGGCTATTCCGGTCCGTGGTCGCTGGAGATCTTCAACGACCAGTTCCGCGCCGGCTCAGCGGCGCAAACCGCGGTCGACGGACTGCGCTCGCTGATCCTGCTGCAGGACCAGCTCGCACCGGACTGGCCGAAGCTGGTCGGCGAGCCTCTGGCGCCGAAGGCTAGGAGTCACGGCACAGGTTTTATCGAGTTCGCCGTCAACGAGACCAAGGCCGGCGAGCTCGCGCATCTGTTCTCGCAGCTCGGCTTCCGCAAGACCGGCAAGCACCGCAGCAAGGCGGTCGAGCGTTGGTCGCAAGGCAAGGTCGAGCTCGTGATCAATTGCGAGACCGACGGCTTTGCGCATTCGCACTACGTCACGCACGGCCCCGGCGTCTGCGCGATCGCGCTCGATGTCGACAATGCGGGCCTTGCCATGCAGCGGGCCGAAACGCTGAAGGCGCGCACGTTCTACCAGCCGGTCGGGCCGGGCGAGCTGGAAATCCCTGCGATCCACGGCGTCGGCGGCAGCCTGCTGTATTTCCTCGATCAGGCCGGCAAGAACTGGGACACGGATTTCGCGCCGGTTGCGAGCGATGCAAGTGCGGACGCCCTGTTCGCGATCGATCACATCGCCCAGTCGATGCCCTATGACGAGATGCTATCCTGGCTGTTGTTCTACACCGGCATCCTCGACCTCAAGCGGCTGCCGCAGATGGAGATCGCGGACCCCCGCGGTCTCGTGCAGAGCCAGGCCCTCATCAACGGCGACCAGAGCCTGCGCTTCGTCGTCAACGGCTCCTCTGCCAACCGCACCCTGCCGGCGCGCTTCATCTCGGAATTTTTTGGCTCCGGCGTGCAGCACGTCGCGTTTGCGTGCCAGGATATCTTTGCCGCTGTCGCCGCGATGCGCGCCCGCGGCGCAGACTTCCTCGATATTCCCGACAATTATTACGACGACATCGAAGCCAAATACGACCTCGCCCCCGATGTCATGGCAAACCTACGCGCCAACCACATCCTCTACGACCGCGAGGGCGATGGCGAGTTCTTCCAGGTCTACACCCACATTTTTGACGAGCGCTTCTTCTTCGAGATCGTCGAGCGAAGGAATTATCAGGGATTCGGGGCGGCCAACGCCGGGATCAGACTCGCGGCGCAAGCGCGCGAGGTACGGCCACCGAGCATGCCGCGGGTGTAGGCTCTATCCACGCCGTCATTGCGAGCGAAGCGAAGCAATCCAGAATCCCTCGACGGAAAGACCCTGGATTGCTTCGCTTCGCTCGCAATGACGGAGGAGAGAGCTGAGAGCCCCTCTCCCCGCATCCGCCTTCTAAGCTTGGGCGGGAAAATGCGGGGAGAGGCGAGAGCTCACTTCATCGGGCACTTGTCGTGGAAGCGGTCCTGGTCATCAGTGACGATGGTGGCAACGGTCTTCAGCGAAAGCTCACCCCCGGGGCCCTTCACCACGTCCTGCAAATAGAAGTTCTGTATCGGGATGTGGTTGTTGCCGTATTTGAACGCGCCGCGCAGCGACTTGAAATTGGCCTTTTCCATCTCGGCCTTCATCGCGTCCTTCTTGCTGGTATCGCCCTTCACCGCGACAACCGCGCTGTTGATGAGCTGCGCCGCATCATAGGCCTGCGCACCGTAATAGGTCGGGCGGAGACCCGTGTACTTCTTGCGATAGTCGGCGACAAAGCGCTTGTTCTGCTCGTTGGGGAGATCGTTGACCCATTCCTGCGCGCCGGGAACACCGAGCGCGTTCTCCTTCTGGAGCGGCAGCGACAACTCGTCGACGGTGAAGGCGGTGTAGAGCGGCATCGTGCTCTTCAGGCCGGCCTGCGCATATTGATTGAGGAACTGCACGCCGGCCGCGCCCGGATAGAACACGAAGATCGACTCGGCCCCGGAGGCGCGCGCCTTGGAGAGTTCGGCGGAGAAATCGAGCTGGCTCGGCCAGACCGTATATTCCTCGCCCTTGATCTCGCCCTTGAACGTGCTCTTCACGCCCGCGAGCATATCCTTGCCGGCGGCGTAGTTCGGGCCGATCAGGAACACGCTTTTGACGCCGTTGGCGTTCATGTAGAGGCCCACGGCGGCCGGCGTCTGGTCATTCTGCCAGGAAGTCGAGAACACGTAAGGCGAACACAGCTCGCCCGCGAGCTGCGACGGGCCGGCATTGGCCGAGATCAGGAAGGTCTGCGAATCCACCGCGGTCTTGAGCGAGGCGAGCAGCACGTTCGACCAGATGTAGCCGACGAGGAAATCGACCTTGTCGGACTGCACCAGCTTCTCGGTCTTCTGCTTGCCGACGTCAGGCTTCTGGCCGTCGTCCTCGTAGATCACCTCGACCGGCTTGCCGTCCATCTTGCGCCCGAGATGATCGAGCGCGAGCTCGAACGAGTTGCGCATGTCGTTGCCGATCACGGCGGTCGGGCCGCTGAAGGTCGAGACGAAACCGATCTTGATGGTGTCGCCGGCGAATGCCGGATTTGCCAGCACCAGCGCCGCTGCGCCCGCCAGCCAGAATGCTGTCTTCATAACCGCTCCCTCCTTATTATTGCCCCCGGAAACGGGGTGATCGCCGCCCCGGGTCTGTCTCTATTGAACGCAAAATCTGTCGCGCCGCCAATGGCTCAGCGCCCACCCCTGCACCATATTTCGCCCCAATCGCCGATGGCAAGAAATATAATTCTACTCACTTCGGCCAAGGGCTGGTTAAGCCTGCGGCGCTTTTTCGCGCCTGATCGATACATCAGGCCTATGCAGTGATTGATGACGGCTATTGGACCACTGCGGCCAATCCGCACTTAAATGAGTAAGAACAGCAGCGAGATTCGAGGGGCACATCATGACCACGACACCGCATCGCGTCGTCATCGTCGGAGCCGGCTTCGGCGGGCTGGAGACGACCTATCGTCTCGCGGGCGCGCCGGTCCAGATCACGCTGATCGACCGCCGCAACCATCATCTGTTTCAGCCGCTGCTCTATCAGGTCGCGACCGCATCGCTTGCGCCCACCGAGATCGCCTGGCCGGTGCGCCATCTCATGCGCGATCGGCGCGAGGTGACGACACTGTTTGCGACCGTCAGCGGCGTCGATGCCGCCAGGCGTTGTGTGCTGATCGACGACGGCAGCGAGGTGCCCTATGACACGCTGGTGCTCGCCACCGGCGCGCGTCACGCCTATTTCGGCCATGACGAGTGGGAGACCTGGGCGCCGGGGCTCAAAACACTGGAAGACGCGACCACGCTGCGCCGTCACATCCTGGTGGCATTCGAGCGCGCCGAGCGCGAAACCGATCCTGCCAAGCGGGCGGCACGGCTCACTTTCGTTATCATCGGCGGCGGCCCGACCGGCGTCGAGCTCGCCGGCACCATCGCCGAGATGGCGCATCACACCCTGCCGGGCGATTTCCGCAACATCGACACGACCAAGGCCCGCGTCGTGCTGATCGAGGCGGGGCCGCGGGTGCTCGCAGGCTTCGCCGACGATCTATCGGCCTATGCGCAGGCCTCGCTGGAAAAGATCGGCGTCGAGGTCGTTCTTGGCCAGGCCGTCACCGAGATCGACCGCGACCGCGTCGTCTATGGCGGAGCACGGCTGAACGCGAAAACCAAGATCTGGGCCGCCGGCGTGCGCGCCTCACCTGCGGCCGAGTGGCTGGACGCGCCGGCCGATCATGCCGGGCGCGTACAGGTCGAAGCCGATCTCACGATCCCCGGTCACCCCGAAATCTTTGCGATCGGCGACACCGTTTTGATCAACGCCTGGGAAGGCAAGCCGGTGCCGGGCATCGCCCCGGCCGCCAAGCAGCAAGGGAAGCATGTCGCCGAGACCATCAAGGCGCGGCTGCGCGGCGAGACCAAGGGCGCGTTCCGCTATAAGCACGCCGGCAGCCTCGCCCAGATAGGTAAGCGACTCGCGGTGATTGACTTCGGACGTATCAAGCTGCGCGGCACAATCGCGTGGTGGATCTGGGGCGTCGCCCACATCTACTTCCTGATCGGCCTGCGTCATCGCCTCAGCGTGGCGCTGAGCTGGCTCTGGGTCTACACGCGGGACCAGCGGGCGGCGAGATTGATCACGCAGGGCAGCAGCAAGGTGGTGTAGCTTTTCTTCTCTTCTCCCTTGTGGGAGAAGGTGGCGCGAAGCGCCGGATGAGGACTTGTTTCTGCAGATTCGCTGCTAGCGGCTCACTCGCGCAGAGAACCGACATCTTCTTTGTTTCGCCTGCTTGTCGAGGTAGACGACAGAATCCGTCTCCCGCAACAATTCGTGCGTGGATAGGGATCGGCAAAAGTTCATGCGGAGATGCGGGACGCCTGATGCGGTCAAGCCGGGCGCTCATAAAGGTCTTCATTTTGATCTTGTGAAAGAGTGGCGCTTGCCCTTAGGTCTTTTTGCGCGCCGCGAGACAGAATCCCCGTATGCCGCCGTCTTCGACCAGAGCCCGACAGAAGCCCGCGCCAACGGAGGCAGGACCGATGCTCGATCTCGACCGTTACGTTCCGGCCTTCATCACCTTCATCGCCAACAAGCTCTCGAACAGCGCGACCACGTTCTACCAGAAGCAGTTCGGCGTCAACGTCACGGAATGGCGGATCATGTCGCTGCTGGCGATAGAGCCTGGCATTCCGGCTTCGCGCATCTGCCACGTCATCGGTTTCGACAAGGGCCCGGTGAGCCGGACGCTGGCAGGGCTGGAGGAGCGCGGCCACGTCTCGATCCGCACCGACCCGAACGACGGCCGCACCCATTCGATCTCGCTGACGGCGAAGGGCCGCGCCACTCATAACAAGGTCATCGTCGCCGCGCTCGGTCGCGAGCGGCGCCTGCTGTCCTGCCTCAGCAAGGACGAGCGCGAGGTGCTGATCGACCTGCTGCGCCGGCTGCATGAGAATCTCGGCGCCGTGACCGGCAGCTCCGAGGCGTGACTTGCCTCGCGCGGAGCGCGATCCGCCATCATTCCGAGGCATGCGCCGGCGTTTGCCTGGGGCACCCTTCCCGCCGAGCATTGCTTCCTCCGAAACCAGACGCGGCGGTTCCCCCGCCGTCATTCGCTCTTTGGAAGAGTTCGCATGAATTAGTTGCTTTGGCAACAAATTAATCGTGCAAGTAGTGTGGCAAGATAGCTGACATGACACCGGCTCGTCATTCCGGGTTCGTGCCAACTCAGTTAAGACAGCCCTATCCACTCGCCCGACGCATCATCGTTCAGACGCCGCACGGCATCGGCACGCCGCGTCAGCACGGCGCGCTGGTTAATGTAGCCCTTGTCGGTGATCTCGCCGCCATCGACTGACGGCGGTTCGGCAAGTAACAGCGCGCGCGTGGCGTGGCCGGAAGAGTTAGCGGCCTGCTCCTTCAGCTTTGCCAGCCCCTGGGCGATTGCGGCCCTGACCTTCTGATGGGCCAGCACATCGTTCGCGTCCGCGGTCTCGGCCAGGCCGGCATGCGCGCGGCACGCGGCGATGTTCGGGAACACCAGGAACCGCACCTCATCACTGCCATGACCAGTGACGACGATATCCTGCGCAAGCGGCGCCAGCGCGGCGATGCCGGCGACGCGCAGTGTGCCGACGCTGACCCAGGTGCCGGAATGCAGCTTGAAATCCTCCGCGACGCGGCCATCGAAGAACAGGCCGCGCTCCGGCCGTTCGGCGTCGGCGAACTTCACGGCATCACCGATCAGATAAAAACCCTCCTCGTCAAAAGCCTGCTTCGTCAGCTCCGGTGCCTTCCAATAGCCCGGCGTGACATTGGGGCCGCGCACCCGCACCTCCAGCTTGTCGCCGGAGGTGACGAGCTTCAATTCAGTGCCGGGAATCGGCACGCCGATGTTGCCGGAGCGCTCGGCGAGGAAATGGCATTCGGTCGCCAGTGGTGACGTCTCGGTCGAGCCCCAGGCCGAGACCATCAGCAATGCGCGGCCGACGGTCTTGATCGAAAGCTCTTCAAGCGCATCCCAGAGATTCTGCGGCAGCGCCGCGCCGGCGTAGAAGGCGAATTTCACCTCGCTGAAGAAGCGGCATCGCAATTCCTCGTCGCCGCGCAGCGCCGCGATCAGCATGTCGAAGCCGCGCGGCACGTTGAAATAGACCGTCGGCATGATGCTTTTCAGATTCGCGAGCGATGTCGCGAACAGACCGGGCGCGGGCTTGCCGCCGTCGATATAGAGCGAGCCGCCGTTGCGCAGCACGAGGTTGAAGTTGTGGTTGGCCCCGAACGTGTGGCTCCAGGGCAGCCAGTCGAGAACGACGAAATCGCTGCCAGCTTGCTCGAGAAAGGTCCAGGTCTGCGCCTTGGCCTGCTGGCTCGATGTCAGCATGCGCTGGGTGTTGATCACCGCCTTCGGCGTGCCGGTCGAGCCCGACGTGAACAGAAACTTTGCGATCGTGTCCGGCGTCACCGCGGCGAAGGCTTTTGCGACATCGGACGTTTCGGGCGTTGCCGTAACGGCGTGGAAGGCGAGCGCATCGGCATCGCCAGTGGTTCCGCTGATGATCTGCGCATTGTGCGACGGCTTGATCGCAGCCAATGCCGCCGCAAACGGTTTGGTCGCGGAGACATAGATTGCACCTGGCTCGAGCAGCGCGATCATGTTCTTGAGCTTGTCGAAGTCCTTTGACATGAGCGAATAGGCCGGCGAGATCGAGGCCGAGGGCACGCCGACATGCTGCGCGGCGAGCGCGAGCAACCCATGGTCAATGCTGTTGTCGGAGAGGATGACGAGTGGGCGTTCGGCGCTGAGGCCCCTCGCGAGGATCCAGGACGCCGCGCCGCGCACCAGCCGCAGCGCCTGCGCATAAGTGACGGTGATCCATGGCGCGTCCACATTGCCGCGCTCGGCGAGAAAGATCTTGTCCGGCGTCTGCCGCGCCCATTGCTCCAGCCAGTCGCCGATACAGCGCGCGCTGTCGCGAAGAGGATCGGTTGAGCGCAGCACGATGCTGCCGTCGGCGCGATGCTCGGCGACCGTTTTCGGCACTGCAAATAGGCTCGAAGCATCGCCACGTGAGGCGGTCGTCATGTGTTTCCTCCTCGTCCGGCCGGGATCGGCCGCAGCCCCGTTTCGGGCCAGCGCGTCGGCGACAATGTTGGGCAGCGCAATCGAGATCGTCAACAAACCTCAAACAGCGCAGGGTACGTCAAACGGATCAAGTCGAAAGCGGACCGGCGTTCGCACGGGCTGCATCTCGCCGCGTAAGCAGGATGGCACTCGCGAAATTCAAGCGGCTCGCCGCCGAGCACGAGCGGCATGTCGAGGACAAGATCGGGAAGGCGAACCGGGAACGGCTGCTTCAGATCCTCGCTGGCTTTATCGTGACTGCTCATGATTTAGGCAAATGCCCGCAACAGGGCCTTCACACGGCCGCCCGAGCGATAATCGAGCCTCCCGCAAGATACTGATCTTTCGATTATATCCCGGACAACGAGGCTGCACGGGGATTGTACACAATGGCACACCCCTTGCTTCAATCCGGATGAAGCGCTTGCCGGAGTTTTATCACCATGGAGGCTGACCGCCCTGAAACGATCGCCGCGATCGTGGCCGCGCATCGCGCAGGGACGATGACGCCCGCGCAGACGGTCGCGCGCACCTATCGGCGCATTCGCGACCACAACGATCCCGCCATCTTCATCAGCCTGCGCGACGAGAAGGACGCGATCGCGGAAGCCGAGAAGCTCGCCGCGCGCACAGATGCGAGCGGCCTGCCGCTCTACGGCGTGCCGGTCGCGGTGAAGGACAATATCGACGCACTGGGTTTTCCGACCACGGCGGCCTGCCCGGCCTTCTCCTACACGCCGACGCATGATGCGACCGCGGTGGAGCGGCTGCGCGCCGCCGGCGCCATCATCATCGGCAAGACCAATCTCGACCAGTTCGCGACCGGCCTCGTCGGCGTGCGATCGCCCTATGGCATTCCCAAGAATTCGATCCGCGAGGATCTTATTCCCGGCGGATCGAGCTCGGGCTCCGCTGTGGCGGTCGGCGCTGGCCTCGTGCCGCTATCGCTCGGCACGGACACGGCCGGCAGCGGCCGCGTGCCTGCGATGCTCAACAACATCGTCGGGCTGAAGCCGAGCCTCGGCATGATCTCGAATGCGGGTCTCGTGCCGGCCTGTCGCACACTCGACTGCATCTCGGTATTCGCTTTGACGGTGGACGATGCCGCGATCGCGCTCTCGGTGATGGCCGGCCCCGATCAGGCCGATTCATTCTCGCGCGACCGGCCGTTGGGCTCGCTCATGCAATTCCCGGCAAATTTGCGCCTTGGCGTGCCGCGCAACGGACAGCTGATCTTCTTCGGGGATAAGAAATCGGAAGCCGCCTACGACGAGGCGCTGATGCGCTGGACCACACTTGGCGCAACACTTGTCGAGTTCGACCTCGAGCCGTTCCACGAGACGGCGCGGCTGCTCTATGAGGGGCCCTGGGTCGCCGAACGCTATCTCGTGATCAAGGATCTGCTGGCCTCCGCGCCTGATTCGATCCATCCGGTGACGCGCGAGATCACCGCGGCCGGCGCGCGGCTGACGGCGGCGGAGACCTTCGCAGCGCTCTATCGCCTGCAAGGCCTGCGCAAGACCGCCGAGCGGACCTTTGCCAATATCGACGCGCTGGTGCTCCCGACGGCGCCGACGGTCTATACCACGGCACAGGTGCTGGCCAATCCGATCGAGCTCAACAGCCGGCTCGGCACCTACACCAATTTCGTCAACCTGCTCGACCTCTGCGGCCTGGCGTTGCCGGCGGCGATGCGCGCCGACGGCGTTCCATTCGGCATCACGTTGCTCGCGCCGGCGGGATGTGACGCGCTACTCGCCAGCATCGGCCGCGTGTTTCATGCGGACACGAGGCTCGGTCTCGGAGCAAAGGACTTCGCGCAACCGGCGCTTGCGCCGCTAACGGCAAGCAGCGGCGATGAAATTCCGATCGCCGTTGTCGGTGCGCACTTATCCGGCATGGCGCTGAACGGCGAATTGAAGGCGTTGAACGCGCGACTGATTGAGGCAACGAGGACGGCGCCGGACTACAAACTCTATGCCCTGAAGACCATGCCACCGAAGCCTGGCCTGCTGCGCGTTGAAGCCGGCACCGGCGCACCGATCGAGCTGGAGATCTGGTGGCTGTCGCCGTCCGCTTTCGGCAAGTTCGTCAACGCGATCCCTGCGCCGATGGCGATCGGCACGATCAGGCTCGCCGATGGCCGCAGCGTGAAGGGATTTCTCGTCGAGCCGGAGGTGCTGGGCGAGGCCCGCGACATTACGGCCTATGGCGGCTGGCGGAAGTTCATGGCGGAAGCCGCGACAGCATAGGTGCCGTAGGGTGGGCAAAGCGTAGCGTGCCCACCACAATCTTTTGCTTGGAGAGACGGTGGGCATGGCGCTTTGCGCCTTTGCCCACCCTACGAGATCACGACGAGATCACACCGAAATCGCATAGATCTCATACTCCCCGCGCACCAGCTCGATATGCGCGCGCATGGCGGCGGCAGCGCCGTGCTTGTCGCCGCGCATGATGGCGACGACGACGCGGTCGTGTTCGGCTTGCGATTTGCCGAGGCGGCCGAGATTGCGAAACTGGGCGCGGCGGAACGGCTGCACGCGGACGCGGGTGGCGAGCGTGATCTCGGCGATGTAGCTGTTCTGAGAGCCGGCATAGATCGCGTTGTGGAAGCGCTCGTTGACCTCGTGGAAGCGATCGGGATTGCCGGCGCAGCTCAGGACGCGCAGCTCTTCGTGGATGGCTTCGAGACCGTGACGCTCGGCGGCCGGCATGCGTTCGGCGGCGAGGCCGGCGCACAGCGCCTCTAGCTCCGCCATTGCTTCAAACATACTTGTCAGCCGCTCGATCGACGGCTGCGCCACCACAGCGCCGCGATGGGGCCGCGCCTCGACCAGGCCGCTCGCGACCAATTGGCGCAGGGCCTCGCGCACCGGCGTGCGCGAGACGCTGAAGCGCCGCGCGATATCGGTCTCGTCCAGCGGCGCGCCGGGCGCGAGAGCTCCGCGCACGATCTCGTCGGCGAGCTGAAGTCGCAGCTCCTCGGCGCGCGTGACCTTCTGCACTGATGGCGAGGCACGGTCGACGCGCGGCACCACCGGCCCTGCCGGCAGAGCTCCCTGCGGAAAATCATCAAGCGTCATCCGGTCTCTTTCGGCTCGTCGATGATGCTGACATGGGCCGCGACGACGCGCCAGCCCTCCGGGAAGCGAATCCAGGTCTGCATCTGCCGGCCCACCTTGCCGGGGGCCGTGTCGCGATAGAACAAGGTGGAGGCGACCGCCGTGTCGCGGCCATAGCTGGTGATCACGGTGTTGGCGATGCGGCGGTTGAGCCCGACCGGCGAGCGGCCGGCGCGGAAGCCCGAGATCGCCTCATAACCGTAGAGGTTCTCGCCAATGCCGTAGCGCAGCGTCCGCGAATCGTTGCGGAAGAGCTCGCCGAGCACGGCAACGTCGTTGCTGACGAGAGCCTGCTCATAGCGCTCGAACGCGGCTTTGATTTCGGCGATCACGTCAGGAAGATCGATCTCCATCTTACAATCCTCTCGGCGCGGGCGCGGCGGCAACACCCATCTTTTCCAATGCGTGCGCGACGCGTAGCGCGATGTCCTCGCGCCAGGGCGCAGCGATGATCTGCACGCCGATTGACAGCGGCTCGAGCGGCACCGGCACGGCAACGACGGGCAAGCCGATGAACGAGATCGGCTGCGTGTGAATGCCGATATTGGCGCGCACCGGCAATTCGACGCCATCGAGATTGAAATTCACTTGGCCGAGTTTCGGCGCGGTGCACGGCGTTGCCGGCGCGAGCAGCACGTCGACGGACTTGAAGATCTCGGCAAGCTGCGCGCGGTACCAGCGGCGGAATTTCTGCGCACGGTCGACCAGCGCCGCCGGCACCATGGCGCCGGCGATCAGCCGGTCGCGCACGGCGGGATCGAAATCGTTCGGGCGCTTGCGCAGGCGATCAAGATGCAGCGAGGCGCCTTCGGTAGTGGTGATGACATAGGCCGCCGCGCGGGCGCGCGCGGCTTCGGACACGTCCACGACGCGCGTCGCGCCCAGCGCCTTGGCAACACGGCTGACGGCCTCGACGGCTTCGGGAAACACGTTCTTCTGGAAGTAACCGCCGGCGATCGCGATGCGCAGGTCCGAGATTGGATTGGCGAGCAGCGGCAGCGTCGGCTCCAACCCGCGCGTCGTGCAGGCGCCGTCGTCGGCATCCGGGCCCTGCATCGCGTCATAGGCGAGTGCGAGGTCGGTGACCGAGCGCGCGAGCGGGCCGAGATGATCGAGGCTCGCGACGAACGGGAACGAGCGCGCCCGCGACAGCCGGCCATAGGTCGGCTTCAAACCAAAAATGCCGCAGAATGACGACGGCACGCGGATCGAGCCGTTGGTGTCGGAGCCGAGCGCGATCGGCACCAGCGCCCCGCCGACGGCGCTCCCCGAACCGCCGGATGAGCCGCCGGTCATCCGCGTCGTATCATGCGGGTTGCGCGAGGGACCGTCATGGACGTTCTCGCCGGTGAAGTCGTAGGCGTATTCGCCCATGTTGAGCGCGCCGACCAGCACGGCGCCGGCCGCTTCCAGCCGCTCGATCAGCGTCGCATCGCGCTTGGCGGGCGCGAGGTCGCGATTGATCTTCGAGCCGGCGCGCGTGGGAAGGCCCGCGACGTCGAACAGGTTCTTCACCGCGAAGGGCACGCCGGCGAGCGGGCCGACGCTCTTGCCGGCCGCGATGTCGGCATCGATCGCGCGCGCCTTGGCACGGGCGCGATCGGCGGTGACTTCGGTGAAGGAGTTGAGGACAGTGTCGTGCTGCTTGATGCGCGCAAGCGCAGCTTCAGTCGCATCGAGCGCCAACATCTTGCGGCCTCCAACCGCGCTCGCGATTTCGGAGGCCGTCATTTCTGGCTTGTTCGTCATGGCGGCGTCAGGCGGTGAAGATCGGCGCCGGCTCGGTGTCGTCCGGCAGCGCGAATTCGTCGACCAAGCGGCCAAGCCGCAGCGAGACTTCGAGATTGGCGCGCACCGCGGGCCGCCAGGCGTCTTCGACCGGCAGCGCCAGCGCTTTGGAAACGGCGTCGATGTAATCGTCCAGCGGTTCGGCGGTCATCACGCTCCCAATGATCTTTCAGTGCACCGGCAACGGCGGATGCGGAATCGCCGTCAACAGCTCCTTGGTGTAGTCGTCCTGCGGATCGCTCAAGACCTCCTCGGAAGAGCCTTCCTCGACGATTCGACCCGCTCGCATCACAATGACACGATCGCACAAGAAGCGCACCACATTCGCTCATTATTGGGCTCGATTTGATGGCTGCCTATTTGGTGGGCGAAGGCGACTTCTCCGGAGTCGGGACGTCCGCCGAGATCGGACCCAGCAATCACTCCGTCCAGATCAACTCCTGAAGGTCCACGAGATCTTCCGCCTGCTGCTGCCAGCCTTCGATGCAGATGTGGCTGTTGAGATCGCTGGCGTGGTGCAGCAGCATCAGCGCCATCAGGCGTCGCTTGAGCGCAAAATCTGAATTCGGGTAGCCAAAGCCTTGGAGTAGGCTGCGCACCCGGCCGGGCCGGCCCGCGGCCATGAACGCGCTTGGGCCGAGCAAATCGTAATCGCGCCAGCCTGTCTTGACGTCGCCGAAATCGAACAGGCCGGCGAGCGACCATTGATCGTCACGGCAGGCGAGCAAAAAGTTCTCCGGAATGTATTCGCCGATCAGGATCACCGGCGGGGCGTCCATCGGAATCAGCGTCGCGGCGTCACGCAGGAGATCGTCGAGGCCTTCGAGGAATTTTGGCGCGAGACGGAGACGTTCGTGCCGCGCGCGGCAGCCCGCAATCTGTCTGCGCATGAACTCGCTCCAGCCCGGCTCGATTTGCGCAAGCGGGCCGAGCGGCGCGCGCTGCACGGCGGCGATGGTCTCGCCGATCTGGCGCAGCACGCGCTCCCTCTGCGTTTCCGGCAATGACGGCCAGACCTCCGACCCGAGCGTGCCGGCGAGGCGCGTGATGATGAGATAGGGCCAGCCGTCGCGCTCCCCCTCCGCAACGATCTCGGGGATCGGCAGATGTAGCCGGCCCGCAAGCTGCATCAGCGAGCCGCGTTCGGAGATGAATTGGGCGCGGAGTAGCGGCGGGAAGATTTTCAGGATCAGCTTGTCATTGAGCCCGATTACGAGATTGGTGCCAGTCGAAAATACGTGCGGCGAGCGGACGTCCAGACCGTGGCTGCGCGCGATGTCGATCGCGATTGGCAGCCATTGCGAGGAAGCGGAGCGAAAGGCGCGAAAGGCTTGCGTGTCCGTGAAAGCCGGCAATTGTTCCGATGAAGCGATGGTCATCAGTGCAAACCAAGCGAACGGTGCACCTCTCCCGCTTGCGGGAGAGGTCGGCGCAACGCGCCGGGTGAGGGCTTTCTCCTCTGGGGGGCCCTCGCGAGCGGAGACACCCTCTCCCCGACCCTTCCCCGCGGGCGGGGGAGAGAGCGCACCTTGCTCGTGGCTAAAGCGAGTCCAAATCTCACAGGCAGCTACTGCTCCGGGCTGGCGCGCTCGAACTGGCGCAAGAGCTTGTTGCCACGCTCGACCGCGGCATCGAGCGCGGCTTGCGCGCTCTTCTGGCCGGTGAAGGCCTGCTCCAGTTCGTCCTCGATCGCGCTACGGATCAGGACGAAGGAGCCGAGCCTTATGCCCTTCGAATTCTCGCTTGGCGGATGCAGCGTGATCTCCTCGAACGAGATCGCCGAACCCGGGTTACGTTCGTAAAAGCCCTGCGCGCGCGTCAGCTCGAACGCGGCGCGCGTGATCGGCAAATACCCGGTGTTCTGGTGCCAGGCGGCCTGCACGCCCGGCTGCGACAGATAGGCAAAGAACCGCGCCACGCCCTTGTATTCCTCGCGCGGCCGGTCGCGCAGCACCCATAGCGTGGCGCCGCCGATGATGGAGTTCTGCGGCGCGCCCGCAACGTCGGGCCAGTACGGCATCATGCCGTAACCGATCTCGAATTTCGAATTCGCCTTGATGTCGGCGCGCGTCGCCGAGGAGCCGATGAAGATGCCGCATTCACCGTTCTGGAAACGCGGCTCGGCCGCTTGTCCCCGGCCGCTATAGTCGAACAGTTTTGTCTTTTGCCATTCGGCGAGCTGGGCGACGTGTTTGACCACGACCGGATTGTTGATGGTCAACTCCGCATCGAGGCCGGCGAAGCCGTTCGCGCGCGTGGCCAGCGGCAGATTGTGAAACGCCGAAAAATTCTCGACATGGATCCAGGACGGCCAGGATGTGGTGAAGCCGCACACCGCACCGCGCTCGCGCAGGCGTTTTGCCGCGGCGCCAAGCTCGGACCATGTCTTCGGCGGCGCCTCCGGATCGAGACCGGCGCCGCGGAACATGGTCTTGTTGTAATAGAGGATCGGCGTCGACGAGTTGAACGGGAACGACAGCAGATTGCCTGTGGCATCGGTGTAATAGCCGGAGACCGCCGGAAGGTAATCGTTCAGCGAGAACGGCTCGCCCATATCCCGGATCATGCTGTAGACCGGATAGATCGCGCCCCTGGCGGCGGTCATGGTGGCGGTGGCGACCTCGTTGACCTGGACGATCGCGGGCTGGCTGCGCGAGCGGAAGGCGAAGATCGCGGCCGTCACCGTCTCGGTGTAATTGCTCTTGTAAGCAGGCACGACGCGGTAATCGGACTGCGAGGCGTTGAAATCGGCGGCGAGCTTCTCGAGCTGCTTGCCGAGCTCGCCCGACATCGCGTGCCACCAAGCGATGTCGGTCGCGGCACGGGCCCCACAGCTCCATGCCAGAATTATGGAGGCGGCGGCGACCTGCAAAAGGCGCAATGCTGAAGTCACGATGGCACTTCCCAGATCGAGCGGCAAAAGGCGGCCGCACCCTGCTTAGGGCGCGGCATTCGTGGTTTCAACCGGGAATGACGGCTGGTCGCGCCGCACAATCGCCGGCCGCCGGGGCAGGATGGCCTTCCCTTGACCATTTGCTAGATCGCGTTGAACCTTTTGGTCCCGCCATAGACTCCCTCACTGAGGGGTTGAGTGTGCCTGTGTTGAACCGCGCCGAATTCTCACGGACCGGGGTGATCTTCGTCGCGTTTCTGCTCGCCACATTCACGATGGGCATGTGGGCGACGGGCGCTGCTGCGCGCGAATTCCGCGCCGCCGACACCCAGACCGAGGATTACCCGACCGTGCAGGCGTTGCGCTACATGGGCGCCCTGATTGCCGAGCGCACCGGCGGCCGGCACGAGATCAAGGTGTTTCACTCCCGCCAGCTCGGCGAGGAGAAGGAGATGATCGAGCAGACCCGCGCCGGCGCGATCGACCTCAACCGGACCAATGTCGCCCTGATCGGCAATTTCGTCCCGGCGATGAACGTGCTCGCCATGCCGTTCCTGTTTCGGTCCACCGAGCACATGCAGAAAGTGCTGGACGGACCGGTCGGTAGCGAGATCCTAGACAGCTTCGAACCCTACGGCTTCGTCGGACTGGCCTTCTACGATTCCGGGGCGCGCTCAATCTACAACGGCGTCCGCCCGGTGAGGAGCATCGCCGACCTCAGGGGATTGCGGATCCGGGTCCAGCAGTCGGAGTTGATGAGCGGGATGATCCGCGCCCTTGGCGCCGAGCCGGTCGAATTGCCCTATGGGCAGGTCCTCACGGGGCTCGCGACCCGCCTGATCGACGGGCCGAAAACAACTGGCCATCCTATGTGACGACAGATCATTACAAATATGCCGGCTATCTTGCGCTGACCGAGCACACGATGAGCCCGGAGGTGCTGGTGATCTCGCTCAAGGCCTGGCGCAGCCTGTCGACCGAGGACCAGGCCATCTTCAGGGAAGCCGCGCGGCGCTCCAGCCAGTTCATGCGCGAAAAGTGGCGCGACCTGGAAGAGCAGTCGCAGCACAAGGCGGAGGCCGCCGGCATCACCGTGACGAGGGATATCGACCGCAAGCCGTTCGAGGACGCGATGGCGCCGATCTACGCCAAGGCCGCGCAGGATCCCGCAACGGCCGCGCTGATCGACCGCATTCGCACGATGGAGTGACGCCGCTTGATCGCGCCCGGACCCAGCGAGATCGCAGAGCGGCCGCCCGGCCCGATCGGGCGGCTGCGCGCGCGGTTGGTCGGCGTACTGCGCGCGGTGCCGATCCGCTGGCGCATCCTGTCGATCGCGGCGCTGAACTCCGCCGTGGTGATCGTGCTGGTGGCGATGATCTGGAACGGCGCGCTGGTGCTGGGCTCGGCCTGGGAGGACGTGCGCCAGGTGCGCGCCTCCGACCGGATCCTGGCGCTGCTCGAAAGCGAGACCGGGCGACTCCAGAACCTGATCCACCGTTACATCAACCAACCGAGCCCGGACCTGTTCGCCGAGATCCTGCTGCTGCGCGAGGCCGTGCTGGGCACGCTGACCGACCGCGCCGCCAAGGACCCGATGCTGGCGGGCTCGGTCGAGGAGCTGGAGCGCACCACCGACCGCTTCCTCAACGGCTTTGGCGAACTGCGCACCGTGCAGGCGACCATCGCCAAGACCTATGATGAGCAGGTGCAGGGCCCGGCCAGGGACATGGCGGGCCTCTATTCCATCATCGAGGGCGCCACCGGCCATCGCGACGCGCTGATCTGGCCTTCGCTCGGCAAGTCGCGCGAGGCCTTCACCGCGATGCTGGTCGCGGCCAATTCCTATTATCTGTCGCTGTCGCCGGCCGCCGCCGACGAGGCGCGCCGCGACACCGAGACGATCGCGAAGACCATTCCTGTCATGATCGATCTTGCCGATAACGATCTTCAGCGCATGGCGCTGCAAAAGCTCGCGACCCGGACCACCGCGCTACGCGAGGGCTTTACAAGGCTTTCCGAGCAGCTGACGAACCGCACCGAGCTCTTGCGCAACACCATCGATGCCAGCCAGGCCGAGGCGATCGGCGCCATCGACAACCTCTCGACCAAGATGCGCCAGCGCGAGCAGAAGGCGCAGGAGACCTTTGACCGCACGCTGGCCGACATTTCACGCCGGGTGCTGTCGATCGCGGTGATCTTCCTCGGCATCATCCTCAGCGCCGGCGTGCTGATCGCGCTGTCGATCCGGCTGCCGCTGCAGCAGATCATGGCCGCGATGCGCGCGATCACGCTCGGCGATCTCGGCCGCGAGGTGCAGGGCACCAATGCACGCGACGAGGTCGGCGCCATGGCACGTGCGGTGGAAGTATTCCGCGAGAACGCGATCGCGAAGCGCCAGACCGAGGACGAGCTGCGGGCGTCGAAGGAAAAGGCCGAGAGTGCGCTGCTCGAGCTCAACGCCGCGCAGCAGAACCTGATCGATGCCGAACGGCTCGCAGCGCTCGGCGGCCTCGTCGCCGGCGTCGCGCATGAGGTCAACAACCCGATCGGCATCAGCCTGACGGTGGCCTCGAGTTTTGCGAGGCGCAGCGAGATCTTCGAGGCTCAGCTCAGGGGCGATGGGGGCCTCCGCCGCTCGCAGCTGGAAGAGTTCGTGCAATCTTCGCGCGACGCCTCGCAGCAGCTCGTCACCAATCTCACCCGCGCCGGCGAGCTGATCCAGTCGTTCAAACAGGTCGCGGTCGACCGCTCCCATGCCGAGCGACGGCAATTCTCATTGAGCGAAGCCACCGACCAGATCATTACGAGCCTGCGGCCCGTGCTGAAGCGCTCGCCGACAACGCTTCAGGTCGATGTGCCCGAAGGGCTGCTGCTCGACGGCTATCCCGGCTCCTATGGCCAGATCCTGACCAATTTGTTCCTCAACGCTGTCAACCACGCCTTTGCCGACGGTCGCGCCGGCACCATCACGATCTCGGCGCGGCCGCGCGGCACCGACGACATCGAGATCATCTTCGCCGATGACGGAGCCGGCATGACCCCTGACGTGCAGCGCCAGGCGTTTGACCCATTCTTTACCACAAGGCGCAACGAAGGCGGCACGGGACTGGGCTTGCATATCGTCTATAACCTCGTGACCCAGCAGCTCGGCGGTCGGATGATGCTGGAATCCAAGCTGGGACAAGGCACTACTTTTCGCATTATCATGCCGCGGGTCGCCAAGGGCGCGCAAAGCACAGAGAGTGACGGGGCTTCTCAATGGCCGAACAGGACGATGTCCTCCACCTGATCGACGACACCGGTACTGCGTCAGAGGATATGGATGCCCGGAAATGGAAGATCGCCGTCATAGACGACGATCCGGCCGTGCATGACGGCACGCGTTTTGCGCTCTCCGACTACAGCTTGAACGGCCAGGGTCTGGAAATCCTCTCCGCCCATTCCGCGGCGGAAGGTCGCAAGCTGATGGCCGCGCACCACGATATCGCCGCGGTCCTGCTCGACGTCATCATGGAGACCGACGTCGCCGGTCTCGATCTGGTCGAATACATCCGCAACGAGCTCAGGAACGAAACCGTGCGCATCATCCTGCGCACGGGACAGCCGGGGCAGGCGCCGGAGCGGCGCGTGATCGTGCAGTACGACATCAACGACTACAAGGCCAAGACCGAGCTTACCGCCGACAAGCTGTTCACCTCGCTGACCGCGGCGCTGCGCTCCTATCAGCAGCTCGAGCGCATGGTGCAGACGAGGCGCGGGCTCGAGATCATCATCGACGCCGCATCGACGCTGTACGACTTCAAGTCGATGCAGCGGCTCGCCGAGGGCGTGCTGACCCAGCTCGCCTCGCTGCTCAATGTCGATTGCGCCGGCATCCTGGTTTTGCGCGACAATGGCGGCGTCGATCCCGAACTCTCCGTGCTCGCCGGCAGCGGCTGCTACAGCCGTTTCATCGGCACGACCTCGTCGAAGGCGCTCGACCCGGATCTACGCCAGCTGGTGGAGGACGCCTTCCAGCGCCGCAAGAACGAATTCGCCGACCACCGCAGCGTGATCTATCTGCGCACTGGCTCTGGCCGCGAGGTCGTGGTGCTGCTCCAGGCCGAGCGCGAGCTGTCCGAGACCGACCGCTCGCTGGTCGAGATCTTCTCCAGCCGACTCTCGATCGCGTTCGACAACGTGATCCTGTACCAGCAGCTTCAGGACGCCAACACCCAGCTGGAAGACCGCGTCGCCCAGCGCACCCGCGCGCTAATGCAGGCCAACCGCCGGCTCTCGGCGCAATGGCTGCGGCTGCAGCGCGCCAACGGCTTCAAGAACGAGATTCTGGGCACCGTCGCGCACGATCTGAAGAACCCACTCGGCGTCATCCTCGGCCGCACCGAGATGCTGAAGGAGCTGATCGCGACAGGCGCATCGGAAAGCGGCGTGGTGGCGCAGGTCGATCACATTCGCGACGCCACCAAGCGCCTGACCACGATGGTCGATCACTTGATCTCGGATGCGATGCAGGACGCCTTCGACATCACCATCCGCCGCGAGCCCGTCGACGTCGCGTCCCTCGTGAAGGAGGTCGCCGAGGCCAACCAGCCGCTCGCGGTCAACAAGCAGCAGGCCATCCACGTCACGGCGCCGGCCAACATCGTCACCATGTGCGACACCGACCGCATCCGCGAGGCGATCGACAACCTCATCAGCAACGCCATCAAATATTCTCCGATCGGCGGCAAGATCATTGTCGCGGTCAGGCATGAAGGCAATGACACCGTGGTCCGCGTCAGCGACGAGGGCGCAGGCCTGTCGCCGGAGGATCTCGGCCGCCTGTTCGGCCGGTTCCAGCGGCTGTCGGCAAAACCGACCGCGGGCGAGAGCTCGACGGGGCTTGGGTTGTCCATCGTCAAACGTATTATCGACATGCATGGCGGCGAGGTGACCGCCGAGAGTGACGGCCCCGGCAGGGGATCGACCTTCACCATCACCCTGCCCGCGACCGAACTGCCCTGATTTGAGCACCAATATCTGCAAGATCTGAAGTGATATGACCCAAAGCCAGCACATCATGATCGTCGACGACGAGGCCCCGGCCCGCGAGATGGTCGGCGATTATCTCAAGATGCACGGCTTCACCGTGACGCTGTGCGACGGCGGCAAGTCCTTGCGCGCGGCGATCGACGGTAGCATGCCCGACCTCGTCGTGCTCGACCTCAACATGCCCGAGGAAGACGGCCTCTCGATCATCCGCGACCTCAAGAGCCGCATCAACGTGCCCGTCATCATGCTCACCGCGACCGCGAGCCCGATCGACCGCGTCGTCGGCCTGGAGCTCGGCGCCGACGATTACGTGGCAAAGCCCTGCGAGCTGCGCGAGCTGATGGCGCGCATCCGCTCGGTGCTACGGCGAAGCGCGCCGGCGAAGGCCGCCACAGTTGGAGCTGCGCCCGCGAAATCGGACAAGGAGCAGCTGGTGCGCTTCGGCACCAAATGGCTCGACCTCGAAGCCCAGGCGCTGCGCGACGAAGAAGGCAACGAGCATCCGCTGACTGCGTCCGAATTCGGGCTCCTAAAAGTGTTCGCGGCCAATCCGAAGCGCGTGCTGTCGCGCGAGCGCCTGTTGGAGCTCGCCAACGCGCGCGACGCCGAAGCCTTCGACCGCGCCGTCGACCTGCGCATCATGCGCATCCGCCGCAAGATCGAGGCCGATCCGGCAAAACCCGCCGTGATCCGTACCATCCGCGGCGGTGGCTATTTATTCTCGCCTCAGGGCGAGAAGGCATAAGGCGCCGCGGAGGTGCGGCCGCGCACGCAACGCAAGCCCCGGAAATTGGTTCCTACCTGTCCAAGTGCCGTTTGGTGGGCAAAGCCGAAGGCGTGCCCACCAGTCTCTCGATAAAGTTGCGAAAGATCGTGGGCACGGCGCTTCGCGCCTTTGCCCCCCTACGAAACCGCCGTCTTGGCGACGGGCGCCCCGGACGAAAAGGCGGTGTGCATCGCGCGACCAAACGCAATCCCCCGAAATACGTTCCCTGGCCAGATAATCTCCACGCCGTATTTTCCGCGCATTGAAATTCCAGGGCTTTTTGCCGCGAATGTTTCGTCGCGCCCGGCCCGACGAAACAATTTAGCGACGCACGAAACCATTTTCCGCTTTTCGTGCAGACGTCCCGAAACGTTGGCTCATTAACACCTTGGTCCAAGGAAACGCCGCTCGGTTGCGGCGCACCGGGGAGCTAAGTCAATGCCGAACGTCATCGCCATCAACGCCCAAGCCAGCCAGAGCATCATCGCCGCTCAGGCGATCTCGGACGACATGCTTCTTGAGAGCATTGCCGACGGCAACCGGACGTCGATGCACATCCTCTATTGCAGGCACAATGTGCGGGTTTACCGTTTCATCCTGCGCATCGTGCGGGACGCCACCACGGCGGAAGACCTCGTCAGCCAGGTGTTTTTGGACGTGTGGCGGACCGCCGGCCAATTCCAGGGCCGCTCGCAGGTCTCGACCTGGCTGCTCTCGATCGCCCGCTTCAAGGCGCTGACCGCGATGCGCCAGCGCCGCTTCGAGGACATCGACCAGGAAGACGTGCGCGAGATTCCGGACGATTGCGACACGCCGGAGACCTCGCTCAGCCGCAGCGACACCAGTGCGATCCTGCGCGCCTGCGTCGCAAAACTGTCGGCCGCGCATCGGGAGATCATCACGCTCGTCTACTATCATGAGAAGTCGGTGGAGGAGGTTGGGCAGATCATCGGCATCCCCCAGAGCACGGTGAAGACCCGGATGTTCTACGCCCGCAAGCAGCTCGCAGATCTGCTTAAGGGTTGTGGCGTCGACCGCTTCGCCGCCTAAGGCTAAGGATTTCAAGGGGATAGGACCGGGCTTCCGACCCCGTCCCGGGACACGAAAGCGTTACCGCCGACGAAACAAATGAAACAAACCACAACATCAGGCGGAAAAACTTCGTCCCTATAAAGCTCTCATAGGGTTTTGCTTAGACCTCCCAAGGACCTCCAACGACCCGGACGGGATGCCCCCCTCCGGGTCGTTTGTGTTTGGGATCGCCACGCGCTGGCGCATCGCGGGCGTGGCACGCAGCCCGTCACGAATGTGTGACGCCACGTAACGACCGACCCATTCATCCCGAACTGCTCTCGTGACCCCATCCACGAGTGCCCCATGCTCGAGTTTCTCTTCGCTATCCTCGCCGGCATCCTCACCATCGCCGCGCCCTGCACGCTGCCGATGTTGCCGATCCTGCTCAGCGCCTCGATCGGGCGCTCGTCACGTCTGCGCCCCGCCATGATCGCCCTCGGCTTCGTCGTCTCCTTCTCCGCGGTCGCGCTGCTGCTTGGCGCGCTGACGCGGCTGTTCGATTTCGATCCGAACGTCCTGCGCGAGACGGCGGCAATCCTGCTGCTCGGATTTGGCCTGTTGATGCTGTGGCCGGCGCCGTTCGAATGGCTATCGATCCGGCTCAACGGCTGGCTCGATCTCGGCAACGCCAGCGCCACCCAGCGCGAAGGCGCGCTCGGCGGTCTCGTGCTCGGCACCACGCTCGGCCTGGTCTGGACGCCCTGTGCAGGCCCGGTGCTCGGCTCGATCCTGACGCTGGTTGCGACCTCGAACAACCCGGCCTGGGCCGGCACGCTGCTGGTCGCCTACGCCATTGGCGCTGCGATCCCGATGCTGGCGATCGCCTATGGCGGTCAGGCCGCCACCACACGCGTGCGCAGCCTCGCGCGGCTCTCACCGCGGCTGCAGCAAGGCTTTGGCATCGTCGTGATCGGCTTCGCGGTTGCCGCCTATTTCCAATACGACACGCTGATCGTGGCGTGGCTCACCGGCTTCTACCCCACCGGCCAGATCGGCCTTTGATCGTCTCGCATCCCAACGGAGAACACGTCCATGGCTTTCAAACTGCTCGCCGTCTCCGCCGCCCTGGTCGGCATCGCCGTGACCGGCGCCGTCATTCCCGGCATCTGCGACGAGGCCGCGCCGGCTGCGCCGATCACCATCGCCGCTGCAACGCAATCGACCGCGCCCGACTTCACCGGCATCAGCACCTGGTTCAACTCGAAGCCGCTCAACATCGCGGATTTGCGCGGCAAGGTCGTGCTGGTCGATTTCTGGACCTATGGCTGCGTCAACTGCATCAACACGCTGCCGCACGTCACCGACCTCTATGCCAAGTACAAAGACAAGGGCCTCGTCGTGGTCGGCGTGCACACGCCGGAATTCCCGTTCGAGCGCTCCGCCTCCAATGTGCAGGCCGCGCTGAAGCGCCACGGCATCACCTATCCGGTGGCGCAGGACAACGATTCCAAGACCTGGAACGCCTACCGCAACCAATATTGGCCGGCGCAATACATCATCGATCAGACCGGCAAGATCGTGTTCCAGCACGAAGGCGAGGGCCGCTACGAGGAGATCGACCGCACCGTGGCCAAGCTGCTGAACGCCAGCAGCTAATGCCACATCCGGCGGCGCTAGCGTTGCTGCTTGACTTCACGGACCCGTCCGTGGAGTTTCGCGAGCCTCGAAAAATCAACCGCCGCAATGGACGACGCGACCACCAGCAACGATATCCGCCTTCGCGAAGGCGCCTCGATCGCGCAGCGGCTGGTCATGGCCGGCTCGGCGGCAGCGGTTGCGCTGTGCTTCACGCCGGGGCTGTTCATGCACGATGCGCTGGAGGTGATCGTCGCCGTGGTCGCGCTGCTGGCGGGCGCAGCATTCGTTGGCGCCGTCATGCTGGCGCCGGCCGTGGTGTGGATCATCACGCCGGATGAAATCCTGATCGGACGGCAACATCCGTTCGGCAAGCTTCAGACCAGGATCATCGCGAAAGACGACGTCCTCGGATTACAGGTTCCCGGCAGCAAAACCGCAAAAGCCCGCTTTCAGCTGGCCTTCACGCTTGCCTCGGGCGAACGCCTGACATCCCCGCCGCTCTCCGACGTCACGCATGTGCGTGACACCGTGGCCCGGATCGCGGCGCAATTCGACGTTCCCGGCGTCGAGGCACCTAGCAATCCGCTCGATGCCAGCAATGCCGAGATGCGTCTTGGCGAACCCGTCGAACCGTTTTCGCAGCGAGACATCCGGATCGCGGTCTTGTTCGTCGTCGCCCTGAGTGTCGCACCCTATGCCTACAAGCTCTGGCGCGGTTTACCGCCCAATGCGATCGACATCATGCTGTTGCCGCTTGGCGTGATCGCCGCGTTCGCGGTCTACAGATTTGCCAATCTGGTCACCGGCGCGTCCTGGATCATCCGCGAGAATGACATTCGCATTGAGCGCCTGTGGGGTGACGGTACGCCACGCGCGGATCACATCGAAGGACGCGATGTCAAAGCGATCACGGTCGAACGCCGCGGCCGGTCCGAGGACGAGCACTGCATCGTGGTGATCCGATTGCAGTCCGGAAAGCGGTTTCGCAGCCCGCGCATCGGCTCGCGCAACGAAGCGCACGCTGTGGGCACGGAGATCGTGCGAAGGCTGGGGATCGGGGCGGAGGCCAGTCAGATCTGACCTATTGATGAAGTTGATCTCGCCGCGAACTCGGTCTGAGCCTCTCCCGCTTGCGGGAGAGGTCGGCGCGCAGCGCCGGGTGAGGGTTCTGTCCTCTTGGGGAGTCTCCCCAGAGGAGACACCCTCTCCCCAACCCTCCCCCGCACGCGGGGGAGGGAGCGCACTGCCTGCGCGGCGAGCAATCTGGGCTTTTCGCGCCATCCGCAGTTCATGGAATTGCCGGCCCCGTCAAAAAGCCAAAGCATTGTCGTGACATACCTGCAGGGCACGCTATCAACTTGCCATGAACCTGCCCCTGAGATTTGATGCGTCCGAATGACTTGCGCTGTGGCAGCGGGGAGAGCTTGAAATGACGGATTTTCGTCGCCTGACCGGGGCGTTTGTGGCTTTGATCGGCCTGATCCTGTCCGCTCCCCAAGCCTTCGCCCAGCAGCCGGACCGCGGCGACGAACCGGGCCTGATTGCGGACGACAGCTACCAGCTCGATCCGGAATGGCAGAAGCAGGTCGTCTACTACCGCACCACCGAGGCGCCCGGCACTATCATCATCTCGACCACGGAGCGTCACCTCTATCTGGTGCAGCCCGGCGGGCGCGCGATCCGTTACGGCATCGGCGTCGGCCGCGACGGCTTCCAGTGGCAGGGGTTGGTGAACATCACGAACAAGAAGGAGTGGCCGGACTGGACGCCGCCGCCGGAGATGATCCAGCGCCAGCCCTATCTGCCGCGCTTCATGGCCGGCGGCCCCGGCAATCCACTCGGCGCCCGCGCCATGTATTTGGGCACGACGGTCTACCGCATCCACGGCACCAACCGTCCCGACACGATCGGCACCAAGGTGTCCTCGGGCTGCTTCCGCCTCGTCAACAATGACGTCGCCGATCTCTACGATCGCGTTCCGGTCGGGACCAAGGTGGTTATCCGGCAGAAGCCCGAACTCTAAATCTCCCGCCTTCCCACGCTTCCTTTCTTCCCGATTATTTCGAGAGAGAGACATCATGCGCACATTTCGAGCCGGCCTGCTGATCGGGCTCGCGGTCGCCGTGCTGGTCGCCGCCTTAGCCATCACCTACGAATTCTACGACACTCGCACCTTGAAGCGCACCGTGCGCCGTGGCGAAGTGCTGTGCGGCGTCAACAAGGGCTTGCCGGGCTTCTCGATCCCCGACGACAAGGGCAACTGGACGGGCTTCGACGTCGATTTCTGCCGCGCGGTCGCGGCTGCCATCTTCGACGATCCGGGCAAGGCCAGGTTCGTTCCGCTCGACGCCAGCGAGCGCTTCAAGGAACTGCAGAGCCGCAAGGTCGACATCCTCTCGCGCAACTCGACCTGGAGCATGTCGCGTGAGCTCGACTACGACCTCTATTTCCCGGCAGTCGCCTATTACGATGGCGAAGGATTCATGGTGCCGCGGTCTCGCAATAAGGAGACGTCACTGGACCTCGCCGACAGCAAGATCTGCGTCCAAGCCGGCACCACCACGCTGCTCAACCTCGCCGACTACTTCCGCGCCAACAACATGAAATATGAGCTGGTGAAGTTCGACAAGTTGGACGACGTGATGAAGGCCTACGACAGCGGCAAGTGCGACACGCTGACCGCCGACGTCTCCCAGCTCTACGCCCTGCGGCTGAACCTCTCAAAACCCGGCGACCACATGATCCTGCCGGACATGATCTCCAAGGAGCCGCTCGCCCCCGTCGTCCGCCAGCGCGACGACGATTGGATGATGATCGTGAAGTGGACGCTCTACGCGATGATCAACGCGGAGGAGCTCGGCGTTACCTCCGAGAACATCGACGAGGCCCTAAAGTCGAAGAAGCCGGAAGTGATGCGGCTGGTCGGCACCGAAGGCAATTACGGCGAGCAACTCGGCCTGACAAAGGACTGGGCCGTGCGCATCATCCGCCGCGTCGGCAACTACGGCGAGATGTACGAGCGCAATATCGGCGAGAAGTCGCAGCTGAAGATCCCACGCGGCATGAACCAGCTGTGGAATGCCGGCGGCGTGCAGTACGCGCCGCCGATGCGGTGACGAGGTCTCTCCGCCGAGACCTCGTAGGGTGGGTTAGCGAAGCGTAACCCACCATGCTTCCGCGTTCGCCGAACAAAGTTGGTGGGTTACGCCCTCCAGATGCGCTTCGCGCTTCTGTAGGGCTAACCCACCCTACAAGAGCGGATCAATACCCCCGCGCCTGCGCAAGTTGCTCGGTGTGGTAGTTCGCATCCCCGAACAGCTCCTCGCAGACCCGCGCGCGCTTCATGAAGAAGCCGATGTCGAACTGGTCGGTCATGCCCATGCCGCCATGCATCTGCACGCCTTCCTGCACCGCGCGGGTGGCGGTGGTGCCGGCGCGGGCTTTTGCCACCGCGATGGCTGAGGCCGCCTTCGTGACATCCGCATCCAGCGCCTGAAGCGCTTTCATCGTCGCGGCACGGGTGATCTCGATGTCGATATAGAGTTCGGCGGCGCGGTGCTGCAGCGCCTGGAATTCGCCAATCAGCTTGCCGAACTGCTTGCGGCTCTTCAGATACTCGACGGTGCGGTTGAACACCTCTTCGCTCAAGCCCACCATTTCGGCAGCCACCGCGCCGCGGCCGATGTCGAGCACGCCATCGAGCAGGCTTGCTGCCTGATCGACCTCGCCGAGCACGCTGTCGGCATTGACCTCGACATTGGCAAGCTCGATCCGCGCCGCATTGTGCGCGTCAACCATGATGGTGCGCTCGATCGCGACGCCCTTGGCCTTGGAATTGACCAGGAACAGGGTCAAGCCGTCGCGTTCGCCGGCGCTACCCGCAGTGCGTGCGGCGACGATGAAGAGATCGGCGACATGGCCGTCGACCACCAGCGCCTTGGCCCCGGAGAGCTTAAAGCCGTTGCCGGCGCGCACCGCCTGCAAGTTCGTCTGAAGCGGCCGATGCTTTGTGCCCTCGTCGATCGCGAGCGTGGCGAGCAGCGAGCCGTTGGAGATTTTCGGTAGGTACTCGGACTTCTGCGCGGCGTTGCCGCCGCGGTTCAGCGCCGAGGTCGCAACCACGCTGGTGGCGAGGAAGGGCGACGGCATCAAGGTGCGGCCGATCTCCTCCATCACCACGCCGACTTCCATGAAGCCGAGGCCGCTGCCACCGAATTCTTCCGGCACCAGGAGGCCGGCAAAGCCTATCTCGGCGAAGGAGTGCCACAATTCCTTGGAGAAGCCGGTGGGATCTTTGGAATCGCGCAAGTGCCGCAGATGTGACACCGGCGCCGTGTCGCTGATCAGCCCGCGCGCTGAGTCGCGGAGCATTGATTGTTCTTCGGTAAGGACAAGGGCCATGTGCGTGTTTCCGATTGGAAATGTATTTGTCTTCGTCATTCCGGGATGGCCCGAAGGGCCAGGCCCGGAATCCATTGGGCGGCATGTACGCGGTGAAATGGATTCCGGGCTGCGCGTTGCGCGCCCCGGAATGACGGGCGGTGAGAACGTGCCTCACGCCCCAGGCAGATCGAGGATGCGCTTGGCGACGATGCCGAGCATCACTTCGCTGGTACCGCCCTCGATCGAGTTCGCCTTGGTGCGCAGCCAGGCACGCGGACGGGCGCCCTGCTTCGAGCGCTCGCTCTCCCATTCCAGCGCATCGACGCCGCCGGCCGACATCAGGATCTCGTAGCGACGCTTGTTGAGCTCGGTGCCGTAATATTTCATCGCCGACGAGAACGCCGGATGCGCCTGCCCGGCCTTGGCGAGATCGAGCGCGCGCTCGGCGCAGGCCGCCAGAGCTGCTTCGTCGACATCGAAGCTCGCGATCTCGGCACGCAGCATGCAATCATCGAGGCGCCCCTGTCCATCGGTGCCGACCGAGTCGGCCGCGATCTGGCCGAGCGGACGGCCGACGCCGCGCTCACCCATGCCCGAGATCATCGCGCGCTCGTGCTGGAGCAGATATTTCGCGACGTCCCAGCCGCGGTTGATCTGGCCGACCACATGCGATTTCGGCACGCGGACATTGTCGAAGAAGGTTTCGCAAAACGGCGAGTAGCCGGATATCAGCAGGATCGGTTTGGTGGTGACACCCTTCGACGTCATGTCGAACAGGATGAAGCTGATGCCGTCATGCTTCTTGGCCGTGGGATCGGTGCGCACCAGGCAGAAGATCCAGTCGGCGTAGTTGGCGTAAGATGTCCAGATCTTCTGGCCGGTGATGACGAAATCGTCGCCGTCGCTCTCGGCGCGGGTCTGGAGCGAAGCGAGATCGGAGCCGGCGTTCGGCTCGGAATAGCCCTGGCACCAGCGGATCAGGCCCGCCGCGATCTTCGGGAGATGCTCCTGCTTCTGCGCTTCGGTGCCGTACTTTAGCAGCGCCGGCCCGAGCATCCAGATGCCGAAACTCGACAGCGGAGGCCGGGCGCCCATCTTGGCTATCTCGGAACGCAGCACTTTGTGCTCGGCAGCGCTGAGCCCACCACCACCGTACTCTTCCGGCCAATCAGGCACGGTCCAGCCCTTGTCGCGCATGCGCTCGAACCAGATGCGCTGCGGCTCGGAGGAGAATTTTGCGTTGCGTCCGCCCCAGAACACGTCGGCGTCCGACGTCACGGGCTTGCGCATCTCCGGAGGACAATTGGCTTCCAGCCAGGCGCGCGTCTCGGTGCGGAATTGTTCGAGATCGGCCGTCTCAGTTTCGCTGGTTTTGGAGTCCGTCATTTGTCGTTTCCATCAATCACGTTCGACTTGTTGGGCGCGAGTCTGGGCCATCGCACCGCGGAATTCAACCACTTCCGAGCCGCACTTCCGCTATAGTCGCCAGCATGGCGGTGCTTGAAAACAAAGAGGAAACAACAATGCGCCTGAAACTTCTTTCGCCTGGCGAAATGAACGACAGCCAGCGGCAGACCTATGACGAATCGATCGCCGGCAAACGCGGCAAGCCGCCGCCGCCGATGATGGCCTGGCTCAACAGTCCCGAGATGGCTCGTCACGCCACGCGGCTCGGCGAGGTCCTGCGCTTCGACACGATATTCCCGGCGAAGTTGTCGGAGATCGCGATCCTGGTGACGGCGCGGCACTGGACCGCGCATTACGAATGGTATGCACATAAGCGCCTCGCGCTTGCGGGCGGAATGAAGGTGGAGATCATCGACGCGATCCGCGACCGCCGCACGCCTGACTTCGACGATCCCGTAGCCAAAATGATCTACGACGTTGCGAAGTCGCTGCATGAGGGCCACGGCGTCGAGAAGGGCCTCTATGATGAAGCGGTCAGGCTTCTCAGCGAACGCGGCGTCGTCGAGGTGATCGGGCTGTGCGGCTATTACACGATGGTGTCGATGACGCTGAACACGTTCGAGTTCGAACTACCGAAGGGCGAGGTCTCGGAGCTCGCTTAGTTTCCCATCCGGAAACGCAGGATTTCGGGATGGGCCCGTAGCGCCAATCCCGGGATCGACTTAAGTGAAGCTCAGCAACGGAGCACGCCCATGTCGCAAAGCCCAGCCGTCAATCCAGGCACCCGGATCGGCCACGTCCACCTCAAGGTCGCCGATCTCGATCGCGCGCTCGGCTTCTATTGCGGCGTGCTCGGCTTCGAGCTGATGCAGCGCATGGGCTCGGGCGCGGCTTTCATCTCGGCCGGCGGCTATCATCACCACATCGGGCTCAACACCTGGGAGAGCAAGGGCGGCTCGCCGCCGCCACCGGGCACCACCGGGCTATTCCACACCGCCATTCTCTATCCGACCCGACCGGCGCTGGCGGATGCACTGCAGCGCGTGCTCTCGGCCGGCATTGCGCTGGATGGCGCCAGCGATCACGGCGTTAGCGAAGCGCTGTATTTGCGCGATCCCGACCAAAATGGCGTGGAGTTGTATTGGGACAAACCGCGGGAGCAATGGCCGTTCGGGACGGATGGGAAGCTCGCGATGTTTACGAAGCGGCTGGATATTGAGTCGCTGTTGCGACAACGCGAGACGTAGTCTCGTAGGGTGGGCAAAGCGAAGCGTGCCCACCAGTGCTTCAGCACGATTGGTGAGTGAGATGGTGGGCACGGCGCTGCGCGCCTTTGCCCACCCTACGAAGTCCTCGCCTGCTGCGTCCCCCGCACCATGATCAGCGCCGCGGCCGTCAGCTCCAGCGCGATGCAGAGATAGAACGGCAGCGCATAGCCGCCCGACCAATCGCGCAGGAAGCCGACGACGCCCGGCCCGAATGCGTACGTCACCTGGTTGATCGCGGTGTTGAGGCTGATCAGCACCCCGAACGAGGCGGAGTCGAATTCCTGCTGCACGATCAGCGACGGCAACGTGATGAGATTGCCGACTGAGAAGCCGAACACCGCGCAGGCCGCGATCAGCACATAGTCGTTGTGCAAATTGATGAGGACGAGAAGCGCCGCGGCCTGGCTCAGGAACGACAGCGCCGAGGCGAGCCGCTGGTTGAGCCGATCGATCACCAGCGAAAACAGCACCCGACCGATCACCGCCATCGCGGTCAGCACCGCGACGGCGACTGCGGCGCGCTCGCGGCCGATCACGGGATCGAGGAACGAGATCAAGTGCACGATGAAGCCGACCTGGGCGAACAGCACCAAAGCAAAAGCAATGGTTACCGTGAGAAAGCCGACGTCGCGTAGCGCCCATGCGCGGATCTGCGTCGATGATTGTGGTTTTGCCTTCATTGCCGCCTGCCAGCAGTGAAGATCGGGCGGCCCGCCGACCGCGAAGAGGATCACCGGCACAAGCAGCACCAGCATGGCTCCTGCCGCCGCATACATCGCGCCGGCAAAACCGATATGACCAATCAACGTTACCAGCAGCGGCACGCCGACGATGCCGCCGAAGCTGGCGCCATTCAGCGCCAGGCTGATCGCCATGCCGCGCTTCTGGTCGAACCAGAGGCTGATCGTGTTGGTGATCATCGCAAGACTGGTGCCAGCCCAGCCGAAGGCAAGCACGGTGTCGGCGAGATAAAGCTGCCAGGGCTCGCGCACCGCGCCGATCGCGACCGCCGCGGCGGACATCGCCAGCGTGCCGGCGATCAGGCAGAGCCGTGGGCCATATTTTCTGACGGCCTCGCCGACGAAGACGACGAGCAGCGCGCCGAACAAATAAAAGAACGTCGTGCCCGAGGAGATCAGCGAGGCCGACCAGCCGTGAGCGCGCTGGAGCTCGGCGACATAGACGCTCTGGCCGTAGAATCCGAGCCCCCAGCCAAAGGTCGCAAGCAGGAAGCAGACCGCGACGATGAGCCAGCCTTCATAGCGGAGCGAGGATTCGCCGATGAGAATTGTGGGGCGGGGATTGTCCAGCATTTGCGCTTCTCCTTCGCGTCCCCGGCGTTGTGACTGCCCGTCCATGATGACCATCATGTAACGATGCCAGATCAGAAAATCACTTCGAGCTGGATCGAAGTATCAACGTTGCTGACAGCCTGCTGCCAACTACTGCCCATGATCTTGTCGGAAAGCCGCTGCGCACTCTTCCGGATCATGCGTCAGATCGCATCCGGGAACTCGCCCATGGCTGCATCCAGCCGCGCCCTGCGGCGGCGGGCCCAGGACGCGAGCGAGAGGACGACCAGACCAAGCAGTACCGGCGGGAACACCACCATGTTGACCGCCGACCAGCCGTAATTCGCAAGCAATTGACCTGAGGAGAACGACCCGATCGCCATCATCCCGAACACCAGGAAATCGTTGAAGGCCTGCACCTTGTTGCGCTCCTGCGGACGGTGCGTCTCCAGGACCAGCGCCGAGGCGCCGATAAAGGAGAAGTTCCAGCCCACGCCGAGCACGATCAGCGTGGCCCAGAAATGCATCGCGGTGATACCGGAGAGGCCGATGGTGGCGGCGCCGGCTTCCAGCAGCAGGCCGGCGGCAACGATCTTCGGCGCACCGAAGCGCGCGATCAGCGCACCGGTGAAGAAGCTCGGCCCGTACATAGCGACGATGTGCCATTGAATGCCGAAATTGGAATCGCTCACACTCAGCCCGCACATCTTCATGGCGAGCGGCGCCGAGGTCATCACCAGATTCATCATGGGATAGGCGATGATGCCGCACAGCGCCGCCGCGATGAAGCGCGGTTGGCTCACGATCGTGAGCAGCGGCCGGCCACCGTGGAGATCAGCAGGTGCCGGCTTCGGCATGTCGACGCCGGCGACGATGCCCATCGCGATCAGCGCGACGGCAGCCTGGACCAGGAAGCTGAAGGCGAACAGATAGGGCGACCAGACATCCATGGTCCATTGCACCAGCTGCGGACCAAGCACGCCGGCGAACACGCCGCCCGCCATCACCCAGGACACCGCTTTCGGCCGATAGGCCGCGCTGGCGCCGTCGGCGGCGGCGAAGCGATAGGATTGCGCCACGGAGCCATAGAGACCGCCGAGGAAGGTCGCGAGACAGAACAGGGCGAACGAGGCGTGCAGGATCGCAAACGATCCGATCAGACCAGTCAGCGCACCGAGGCCGGTGCCGATGACAAAAGCCCAGCGCCGGCCGAAGCGGCGCGAGATCGCACCGGTCGGCAGCGTGCCGGCCGCAAGCCCGACCACGTACATCGACAGCGGCACGGTCGCGAGCGACATGTCGGGCGCGAGCGTTGCGCCGACGATCGAGCCGGTGGCGAAGATCACTGCCGAATTGGCGCCGGTCAGCGCCTGCGCGGCGGCGAGGCGCACCACATTGGCACGCGCGCGGGCGTCGTCATCGATCTCGTTGGCTGCAGTCACGTCTATCATAGGCATTTCCGCCCGAGGGAGCATTCAAGAGGCTTGGTTGATTCCCGGCACTATGGAGGGGCGCGCGAGGGCGGGCAACCGGCGCAAACGGGCGCAGGCCATGCCGCTGACGCAATCGGACCGATGATAGCAGGACCCGCCCTTGACGGCTTGCGCTCGATCTAATCCTATCCCGCCGCTGTTGTTTGGAGTTTCGTTCATGTCCGCCGATGACAGGCCTACGGTCAGCGCTCCCGACGACGATCCATGGCTCTGGCTGGAGGAGGTCGAAGGCGCCCGCGCGCTCGATTTCGTCGAGCGGCAAAACCGCCTGACGCTGGAGGAATTCGGCGGAGCGGCGTTCGAACGCGACCGCGACGCGCTCGCCGCGATCTACGATCGTCCCGACAACATTCCCTATGTGGGACGCCGCGGCGACGATCTGCACAATCTCTGGAAGGACGCCGCCAGCCCGCGCGGCCTGTGGCGGCGAACCACGCTCACCGAGTTCCGCAAGGCCAGTCCAGCATGGGAGACCATGCTGGATATCGACAAGCTCGCGGCGAGCGAAGGCGAGGATTGGCTGCTGAGCGGGATCGCCACGATGCCAGGAAGCTCGCGGGCTATCCTGAGCCTGTCGCGCGGCGGCAGCGATGCGGTGACGTTGCGGGAATTCGACCTCAATACCAAGAGCTTCGTTGCGGACGGCTTTATGCTGCCGGAAGCTAAAGGCGGCGCGAATTGGCTCGATGCCGACACGCTGTTGCTGTCGAGCGCGCATGGCGAGGGCATGGCGACCGGTTCGGGATATTCGCGGACGGTTCGCCTGTGGCGGCGCGGCCAGCCTGTGGATCAGGCCCAGGTGATCTTCGAGACCACCGCCGACCATATGATGATCTATGGCGGCGCCGACGACACCGGCGAGACACCGCGGGCCTGGATTACCGACCAGATCGACTTCTTCAACTACGGCATCTGGCTGCGCGACGAAGCCGGCACCACGACCAGGCTCGACCTGCCGACCAACATCTGGCTGCAGGCGCATGGCGACTGGTTCGCGATGAAGCTGCGCGAGGCCTGGTCGATCGAAGGACGAGCCTACGCCGCCGACGCCGTGCTCGGCATTTCGCTCTCGGCATTTCTGGCCGGCAGCCGCGAGTTCACGCTGCTGTTCGAACCCGGACCGCGACGCGCGCTGCAAGGCTTCTTCTGGGCAGCAGGCAAGCTGCTGCTGTCGATTTTTGACGAGCTGCGGCCGCGTTTCGAGATTTGCACGCCATCAGCCACCACCTGGAGCCGCGAGACGCTCGGCGGCCTTCCTGAGATCGGCGTCGTCGATATCTGGCCGCTCGATCGGCACGCGTCCGAGAGCAACGGCGACCTGCTTGCCAATGTGCAGGATCCGCTCACGCCGGCGTCGCTGCTGTTGATCGAGCGCGGCGTCGCAAGCCCGACCGTGCTGAAGCAGGCGCCCAGGACGTTCAACGCCGATGGTCTCGTGGTGACGCAGCACGAGGCGATCTCGATCGACGGCGAACGCATTCCTTATGTCCAGACCGGTCCCACTGGCGAGACTGGCGATGCGCCGGTCTATATGAGCGCCTATGGCGGCTTCGGGCTCTCGGTGAAACCGTACTACAATTCGTCGCTCGGCAAGCTGTGGCTGGAGCGCGGCGGCACCATTGTGCAGGCGAATTTGCGCGGTGGCGGCGAGTTCGGCACGCGCTGGCACGATGCCGGCCGTCTCGCGGGGAAGAAACTGTCGCACGACGATTTCGCTGCCGTTGCTGCAGATCTCGTCCGCCGCGGCGTGACGAGCGCCAAGCGCATCGCGGCGCAAGGCGGTTCGAACGGCGGCATCCTCATCACCAACATGCTGACGCGCTATCCCGAGCGCTTCGGCGCGCTGTTCTGCACCATCCCGCTGATCGACATGCGCCGCTACACCAAGCTGCTCGCGGGCGCGAGTTGGATCGCGGAATATGGAGACCCCGACAAGCTAGAGGAATGGGAGTGGCTGAAGGCCTATTCCGCCTATCACAATGCAAAGCCCGGCCAGGCCTACCCGCCGATCCTGATTGCCACAACGCGGCGTGACGATCGCGTTCATCCCGGTCATGCACGCAAGATGGCGGCAAAGCTCCAGGCGATGGGCTACGAGGCCTGGTTCTACGAACCGGCCGCCGGCGGCCATGGCTACGGCAAGGACAATAAAGAGCGCGCCGGCTTCGAGGTGCTAGGCTTCCAGTTCCTGAAGGACAAGATCGGCTGGAGGGACGGCGAGGCGTGATGGGCTCGCGCCTCACCCGCGCGAATACACCAGCGTGAGATTATTCGCGGGCATGTCGATGGTATCGATGAGACGAAGCCCCACCGCACGCGCCAGCGTCTCGACATCGCTGATATCGCGCACGCCCCAATCGGGGTTGCCTTCGCGCAGCGAGGTGTCGAACACGGCGTTGCTGAGTGCGGTGTGCTTGCCCTCGCGCTTGAACGGGCCATAGAGAAACAGCTCGCCGTCGGACCGCAAGTACCGGCCGGCACCGGCAAACAGTCCCTCGGCCACGGCCCAGGGCGCGATGTGGATGACATTGGCGCAGAACACGGCGGCAAGATTGTTCGGGCCCTGTCCGCTCTTCATCTCCGGACACCAGTCGGGATCGGACAGATCGATCCGCAACGGCGGGCGGATGTTCTTCAGGCCCGAATGCACGCGCCAGGCCTCGATGCTCTTCACATGGCGCTGGTTGAGGTCGCTCGGCCACCAGATCAGGTCGGGCGTGTGGCGGGCGAATTGGACCACGTGCTGACCGGTTCCACTGCCGGCCTCGACCACGTCGCCTGACCGCCCCGCGAGATGCTTTTCGAGCGCGGCCCAGAGCGGCTCGTGATTGCGATGGAAGGCCGGCGCATCAAGACGTCCGTCGGGCTCGACTCGCCCGCCGTCCCTGCCAAATTCAACGACATAATCAGCCAATTGACGTCCCCGATAATGAGAGAGCAGACGAAAGATCGAGGCCAAACGGCCCAGAAAAAATTTACTGGCCTCGATAGACCTTACGAAGGAACAAGCTCTTCAGTTGCAATGCGGAACATATTAACTGCATTTCGCAGCGTGCATAGTCTTGATTGTCAGGCCATGTCCTTTGTGCTTTTGAACACTATCTTTTTCCATGCATGACAAGCCTCGGAACGACGCCTTGACCGCCTTTGCTCGCAAGCCCGTCCTGCTCCTCACCCTGGCCGTCCTATCCGGCCTTGCCGTGAGCCCGGCGCGGGCGCAATCCACTGTGAGGGAGGGCCAAAAGCTCGCCTTCGACCGTGGCAAGGGCAATTGCCTGACCTGCCACATCATCAAGGGCGGCGATCTGCCGGGTACGATCGGGCCGGAGCTGAAGGACATCAAGGCAAAATACCCCGACCGCAATGAACTGGTCGCGATCCTGTTCGACGAAACCAAGCGCAACCCGCAGACCATGATGCCGCCGTTCGGCCGCAACCGAATCCTGACTGACCAGGAGATCAACGCGATCGTTGATTTCCTGCAAACGCTGTGACGGTGGGCCAAGGAGATTTGAGATGACCACGCACACCGGCCCTCATCCGACGCGGCGCCTGATCCTTCAGGGCGCCGTCTCGGTCGCGCTGATCGGCCTCGGCAATCTGCCGTTTGCGCCCGCGCGCGCCGCGGCCAATGACAAATATCCGGAAGAGGCGTTCAAGCAGAAGAGCGAAGCCGACGCGATCAAGGCGCTCTACGGCAGGACCGCCGAGCCCTCGGACAAGGTCAAGCTCGATGCGCCCGAGATCGCCGAGAACGGTGCGGTGGTGCCGATCTCGGTGACGACGACGCTGGACAAGGTGACCTCGATCTCGTTCTTCGTCGCCGAGAATCCAAACGCGCTCGCCGCCTCCTACAGGGTTCCCGATGGCACGATGCCTGCTGTCGCCAACCGCCTGAAGATGGCCAAGACCACCAATGTGGTCGCGATCGTCGAGGCCGACGGCAAGCTTTTCAGCGCGACCAAGGAAGTCAAAGTCACCGTCGGCGGCTGCGGCGGCTAGAGGCGAAGGAGAGAACCGACATGACATCCAGCATTCGCGTCCGCGCCACCGCCAACCGCGACATCACCGAAGTGCAGGCGCTGATCCAGCACCCCATGGATTCCGGCTTCGTCAAGGACGCCAAGGGCGAGCTGATCCCGCCGCATTTCATCCAGGAGCTGAAGTTCGCCTGTAACGGCAAGGAGGTCTTCGTTGCCGATTGGGGACCGGCTGTCTCCAAGGATCCTTACGTCAAGTTCAGCTTCAAGGGCGCCAAGAAGGGCGATGATCTCAAGATCTCCTGGACCGACAACAAGGGTGGGTCCGACGAGACCACCGCGAAGATCGTGTGATGAAGGTCCGCATCTCCCTCCTGCTGGGTTCGTTGAGCGCTGCGCTCGTCGCGTTCGCATTGGTCTCTCCGCGCGTGCTCGCGGCTGACAAGGTCGACCCCGTCGCCGATGCCAAGGCGTTCCAGAATTTCTTCTTCCACAAGTTTCCGAACGTGAAGCACGAGGATTTCGTCAACGGTCCTTATTCCATGAACGAGGACATGAAGCGGCAGTGGGAGGAGAAGGAAGAGTTTCCGCCTTACGAGTTCGCGCTCGATGCCGGCAAGGAGATGTTTTCGACACCCTTCAAGAACGGCAAGACCTACGCCGACTGCTTCCCGAACGGCGGCATTGGCATCCGCCAGAACTATCCTTATTTCGACGAGAAGGAAGGCAAGGTCGTCACGCTGGAGCTCGCGCTCAATCGCTGCCGCGAGGCCAATGGCGAAGCGCCCTACTCCTACGTCAAGGACGAGATGGCCTCGCTGACGGCCTACATGGCCTTCACCTCGCGGGGCAAGCCGATGGACATCAAGATCCCCGATGATCCCCGCGCGCTCGAAGCGTTCGAGAACGGCAAGCGCTATTTCTACACCCGTCGCGGCCAGCTGAATTTCTCCTGCGCGAGCTGCCATGTGCAGAGCCCGGGCGAGCGCATCCGGGCCGAGATCCTGGCGCCGGCGCTCGGCATTTTGAACGCGATGCCGATCTATCGCTCCGAATGGAGCGGCATGGGCACCACCAGCCGCCGCTTCATCACCTGCAACAGCCAGACCCGCGCCGTTCCGCTGGAGCCGCAGGCGGACGAATACCGCGACGTCGAATATTTCCTGTCCTACGTCGCCAACGGCCTGCCGATATCAGGCCCGGGAGCGCGGCCATGAAGCGGTCACTTCCTCTCGCCATGTTGCTCGCCTTCGGCCTTGCGCCCGCAGCGCGCGCGGCAAATGAAGCGGACTACAAGGCGGCCTATGCTGCCGCGGAGGCTGCGTCCAAGGAGGCAGCCGGCATGCGCAACCAGTGGATCACCACCATCTCGAGGCTGGCGGCCGCCAAGAAGGCGGGCGATGACGGCGATTTCGACCGCGCCGTGGCCGCAGCAAAAGAGGCCGAGGCACTGGCGAAAGCATCGATCTTCCAGGCGACATCGGAAAAAGAGGCCTGGAAGGCGATGGAAATCCGCTAGACTAAGGTCTGTGGAACCGTTGTTGAGAGGCGCGAACAAAATTTAGATGGCTATCCGCCGCCGCGATTTCCTGAAGAGCACAGCCGCTGTTGCCGCATCGGTCAGCCTGCCCCGGCTCGCGCGCGGCGCTGAGGCCGCCAGCATTTACGATATCGAGCGCTTCGGCAACGCGCGAATCCTGCACCTCACCGACACGCATGCGCAGCTCAACCCGGTCTATTTCCGCGAGCCCAGCGTCAATATCGGCATCGGCGAGATGGCGGGACGGCCGCCGCACCTCGTCGGCCACGCCTTCCTGGACCACTTTGGTATCCGGCCCGACAGCGCCGATGCCTATGCCTTCACCTCTATCGAGTTCGAGAAGTCCGCCGGCCGTTTCGGCAAGCTCGGCGGTTTCGCCCATCTGAAGACGCTGATCGACCGCCTGCGCGGCGACGTCGGCGACAAGCGTGCCATGCTGGTCGACGGCGGCGATCTCTGGCAGGGCACGGGGCTCGCCAACATCATGCAGGGCCGAGACATGGTCGAGGTCGCCAATCTGCTCGGCATCGAGGCGATGACAGGGCATTGGGAATTCACCTATGGCGAACAGGCGCTGCGCGACAATCTCGAGCACTTCAAGGGCGAGTTTTTGGCGCAGAACGTCTTTCTGACCGAGGAAGCCGCCTTCAACGACGCGCCCGCCTTCGACAAGGCGACGGGGCGCGTGTTCAAGCCTTCTGTCATCAAAGAGCTCGGCGGCCGTCGCGTCGCGATCATCGGCCAGGCCTTCCCTTACGTGCCGGTCGCGCATCCCAAGCGCTTCACGCCGGACTGGACCTTCGGCATCCGCGAGGAAGAGCTCCAGAAGCATGTCGACGGTCTGCGTGGCACCGACAAGGTCGATGCGGTCATCCTGCTGTCGCACAACGGCATGGACGTCGACCTCAAGCTTGCAAGCCGCGTCGCCGGCATCGACGTCATCCTCGGCGGCCACACCCATGACGCCGTGCCGCAGCCGATTCTCGTTAAGAATGCGCGCGGGACGACGCTCGTCACCAATGCTGGCTCCAACGGGAAATTCCTGGCCGTGCTCGATCTGGCACTCGACAAGGGCAAGGTCAGCGATGTCAGATATCATCTGCTGCCGGTCTATTCGGAGCTGCTGAAGCCCGATCCTGCAATGGCTGAGTTGATCGGAAAGCTGCGCGCGCCGCACGTGACCGACTGGGTGGACAAGATCGCAACGCCGGACCGCCTGCTCTATCGCCGCGACAATTTCGCCGGTCCTATCGACGAACTGATCTGCAGCGCGCTGCGAACCGAGCTCGACGCCCAGATCGCGCTGTCGCCCGGCTTCCGCTGGGGCGTCACCGCGCTCTCCGGCCAGCCGCTGACCATGGAGGATGTGCTCGCGCAGACCGCGATCAGCTATCCGGAGACCTATGTGCAGGAGATGACCGGCGCGCAGATCAAGGACGTGCTGGAAGACGTTTGCGACAATCTCTTCAACGCCGACCCCTATTACCAGCAAGGCGGCGACATGGTGCGCGCTGGCGGGCTCAGCTACGCCTGCAGCCCCACCAACGCGATCGGTAGCCGCATCTCCGAGCTCAAGCTTGGCAATGGCAAGGCGCTCAGCGCCGCCAGGCGCTACAAGGTCGCGGGCTGGGCCTCGGTCAACGGTCAGCAGGGCGCGCCGGTGTGGGACGTTGTTGGCAAATATCTGCGCTCGGGTCGGATGTTTCAGGAGCGGCTCGGTGCCGGCGTCACGCTGAAAGGCGTCGACGGCAATCCGGGCATTGCAGGATAGGAATGATGCGGTTGCAAATCATTCGCGTGATGCTGGTGGCAATGCTCGCATTGGCGGCGGTCCCGCTGGCTTATGCGCAGCAGGTGCCGCTCCAGGACAAGCCGTTCGCCGAGCACAAGATCGTGCTCCAACTCTCCGATGGCGATGTGAAGAAGCAGGCACTGGTGCTCAGCGTCGCCAACAACCTCCTGAAGGCCTATGACCCCGACAAGATCGCCGTCGAGGTCGTCGCCTTTGGCCCCGGCATCGATCTGCTGCTGTCAGGCAGCGAGCACCGCAAGCAGGTCGAAAGCCTGATCGCGCAGGGCGTACGCTTCGACATCTGCCTCAATACGGTGGATACGATCGAGCGGGAGACGGGGAAGCGGCCGGAGTTCATCCAGGCGGCGACGCCGGTGCAGGTGGGTGTCGGGCAGATCCTGTTCTTGGCGGAGAACGGGTACACGGTAGTGAGGCCGTAAGCGGCGCTGTCCCGCGACACTCCTTGTTGCTGTCGTCCCGGACAAGCGCGCCCAAAGCGCGCGTAGATCCGGGACCCATACCCACAGGAGGTCGTTTGGCGCAAAGCTGATAACTCCGAGTCTTCGCAAAACTATTGCTGCGGCGTATGGATCCCGGCCCCTCGTGCGCAATTGCGCACTAGGCCGGGACGACACCAGTTTTGGAGACCACCTGAGACCCTAATCCGCAATAAAGATCTTCTAAATTTTCTTATTTCGGCAGTGCATTACTTCTCTTCTCAGCCTCCGGCGTAGTAGAATTCTCGAAGTCACTCCACGCCGGGTCTTGCCATGATCTTCCGCCAGCTCTTCGACAGTGTTTCAGGCACCTACAGCTACGTCCTGGCCAGCCGCCCCGGCGGCGAGGCGCTCATCCTCGATCCCGTGCTGGAGAAGGTCGATCGCTATTGCCAGCTGCTGCGCGAGCTCGACCTCAAGCTGGTCAAGGCGGTCGACACCCATCTGCACGCCGACCACGTCACCGGCCTGGGCGAGCTGCGCGACCGCACCCATTGCATGACCGTGATGGGCGACCAGACCAAGGCCGACGTGGTGGCGATGCGGGTCGCCGACGGCGACAAGGTGACGATCGAGGGCCTGTCGCTCGACGTGATGTACACGCCTGGCCACACCGACGATTCCTATTCCTATCTGATGGGCGACCGCGTCTTCACCGGCGATACGCTGCTGATCCGCGGCACCGGCCGCACCGATTTCCAGAACGGCTCGTCGCGCGCGCAATACGAGTCGATCTTCAACCGCCTGCTCAAGCTGCCGGACGAGACGATGGTTTTCCCGGCGCACGACTACAAGGGCGACACCGTTTCCACCATTGGCGAGGAGAAGCGCTACAATCCGCGGCTCCAGGTGCGCTCGGTGGACGAATATATCGAGCTGATGGCCAACCTGAAGCTGCCCAATCCGAAGATGATGGACGTAGCGGTGCCGGCCAACATGCATGTCGGCCTGCATCAGGAAGAGTTGGAGAAAGAGGGCCGTGCCCTCAGCGCAGTCGAGGCGATCCGCGTTCTCGGGCGGCCCGATATCCTGCTGGTGGATCTGCGCGAGACCAGTGAGCGGATGAAGCATGGCATGCTCGAAGGCGCGCTGCATACGCCCTATCCGAGTGTCGAGGAGAGCCTCAGGCCCGGCGGCATGCTGCGCGAAGTCGCAGCCGCTACCGGGCGCCGCGTCGTGTTCTTCTGCGCCTTCGGCGAGCGGTCCGCGATGGCGGTCGCCGCCGCGAAGGAGGCCGGCCTTTCCAATACCGCCCATATCGCGGGTGGCATCGACGCCTGGAAGAAGGCGGGCGGACCTGTGGTGCACTGATGCCGCTCCGCTCTTGAGATAAGTCAGGAACCGCACATATTTTGCGGCTAGAAGCGCGGGTGACGCATCATCATCCGGGATCAGCCATGGCCAAGACTACCAAGCCGAGCGAACCGCCGAAGACGAAGGCCGCAGACGGCAAGGCCAGCAGGCCACAGCGGCCGCGCGACACCGACGACGATTACGAGGACGGCGACATCGCCACGCCGAAGCGTGATCGCCATGGGCCGGATGACGAGCCGTTGTGAGCCAAATCACTCTCCGTGGCGGTGGGATTCCGGATCGGGGCGCGCTTGTTCGGGATGACAGCGGAGGATGGAGCCCCGCACTACCTGCCATGCGCCTGCGTTCATGGACAAATAACCGCCCTCCCCGATAGTTTCCGCGCTTCCAGGACGTGAAACGGAACTGCAATGGTCGACGTTCTCGCCGCAGCGCAACAAGGAAAGGCGGACAGCGCGCTGCGCACGCTGACCGGAATCTCGATCGCGCATTGGGTCAGCCATTTCCATCTGCTGGTCATGCCGATGCTGTTCCCGTTCCTGAAGAGCCAGCTTGGCGTCGGCTATGTCGAGCTCGGGTTCGCGCTGACCGTGTCGGCCGTCGTATCAGGGCTGACGCAGGCGCCGACCGGCTATCTCGTCGATCATTTTGGTGCGCGAAGGATCCTCTTGAGCGGGCTGACGCTCGGTGGGCTCGCGCTGATCCTGCTCGGCCTGCATCTGAGCTACGCCTCGCTGATCGCCTGTGCCGTGCTGCTCGGCGTTGCCAACAGTGTCTATCATCCCGCCGACTACGCAATTCTGGCCGAGCACATGGACGAAGCGCGGATGGGCCGCGCCTTCTCGGTCCACACCTTTGCCGGCTATCTTGGCGGCGCCCTTGCGCCGGCGATCGTCGCCGCGCTGGTCACGGTGTCCGGCGGCGTCGGTGCCCTGCTTGCGTCAGGCGCGATCGGCATGCTGGTGGCGCTGCTGCTGGTCGCCATGAACATTCCCGACGCCGGCGCGCACAAGGCCAAGCCGGGCAACGCGAATATGCCAAAGCAGGCCGTCGTCACCCCGGCGCTGATCACCCTCACCGCTCTCTTCATGCTGCTCAGCCTGTCGGTCGCCGGCATCAACAATTTCGGCGTGGTCGCGCTGATGAGCGGCTACGGCGCAACCTATTCTATCGCCAATGTCGCGCTGACGGCGTTTCTTGGCTCCAGCGCCGCGGGCGTGCTCGCGGGCGGCTTCCTTGCCGACCGCACCGAGCGCCACGGCTATGTCGCAGCCGCCTGCTTTGCCGCGAATGCCGCCATCGTGCTGCTGATCGCGCTGGTCACGCTGCCCGGCTGGGCCTTGACCGCGGCGATGACCGCCGCGGGTTTCCTCTCCGGCGTGATCGCCCCCTCGCGGGACATGCTGGTACGCAATGCGGCGCCTCCCGGCGCTGCGGGGCGCGCCTTCGGCATCGTCTCCACCGGCTTCAATCTCGGCGGCATCGTCTCACCGCTGCTGTTTGGCTGGATCATGGACCAGAGCGCGCCACATTGGGTGTTCGGCGCCTCGGTGATCTTCATGGTGGCAACCGTGGTGCTCTCGCCGTTCACGGAACGGAAGGCGCAAGGCGGGTCGTGACGCGGCGGACGCAACCACATCCTCAGTGTCGTCCTGGCGAAAGCCAGGACCCATTACCCAGGAGAAGTTGTGGCGCGAAGCTGGTGGCTACGAGCCTTCGCCAAACTACTCCCTGGGGTAATGGGTCCTGGATCGGCGCTCGCTATTGGATATCGCTGCCCGTTGCCAAGCTCGCTTGTCCAGGACGACAGTTGCGATTGGGATTGGCAGCGACGCTCCACCTTTACGTCGGCGACACCGCGCCCTTCAGGTCGGCTGCCTGCGGAGCGGCGCCACCGGTCAGCCTGGCCTTCTCCGTGTTCGGCCAAAGCAAGAGCAGACCGACGAGACCCGAGCCGACCATCACCACCGCATTGATGGTGAAGCCGGTCATGTAGCCGTCGACCATGCTGCCGGCGCGCTGGATCACGGTGCCCATCACGCTGGGCGCGATGATGCCCGAGAGCGTGTAGAGCGCACCGTAGATCGCGATGATGGCGCCGCGCTGCGAGGCCGGCGTGAACTCACCGAGCATCGGCGGGCAGACGACATAGATCGCCCCGCACAGGCCTGCGCCGACCACAAGCAGCGCGATCTGGAGACCGGCGCCCGCGACGTGCGGCATCGATGCCAGAATCAGGCCGCCGATGATCAACGGCACCGAGCCGAGCACGCCGCGCGAAATGCGTGTGGTGTAGCCGCGCGCCATCATCACCTGCGAGATCCAGCCCGTCAGGATGACGATGGTGGCGCCGAACACCCACGGCAGGATCGAGATGTAGCCGGCCTGCTGCTGCGAGAAGCCGAGACCCGTGACGATGAACGCGGTGAACCATGTCAGGCCGAGCGAGAGCGCCCAATAGGCGCCGAAGGTCGCGATCACGCAGCCGAGGAAGGTGCGCGAGGTCAGAAGCCGGATGTAGGGAATTTTCGGCTCATTGACAGCGAGCGCCTGCGTGTCCTCGAGCGGGCCTTCGTTGCCGAGCGCGAGCCAAGCGCAGACCCAGATCAGACCGACGAGGCCGAGCGCGCCGAAGGCGTAGTGCCAGGAATGATTGACGATGACCCAGTTCAGCGCCGGCACTGCCAGGATCACGCCGAAGGCCGAGCCCTGCGACAGGATCGCGGTCGGCAACGTGCGCTTCTCGTCCGGGAACCATTTGTAGATCGCGTGCGCTGCGACCGAGAAGGCCGGGCCTTCGCCCGCGCCGAGCACGATGCGGCAGATCAGCAGGGTGGTGAACGAGACGGTGCCGACCATCGGAAACTGCGCCAGCGCCCAGATCACCGCCAGGGTCAGCAACACATAGCGCGTCGCCACCTTGTTGACGATGAAGCCGACCACGATGGCCGAGATCGAGAACAGGAAGAAGAACGAGGAGCCGAGCAGCCCGAACTGCTCCGGTTGCAGTTTCAGATCGGTCATGATCGGGACGGCGGCGAGGCCAACGACGATCTTGTCGGCGAAGTTCACCACCATGTAGAGAAAGAGGAGAAAAGTAACCGTCCAGGCGCCCTTCGGCGTATGCTTCGTTGTCCCTTGGGACACCCCTGCCGTCCTGCCCGCCACATTGGGCGTTCCCTGAGCGCTCATCATTCTCCCCGCATGTCTTTTTATCGCACGTTTGATTTGGCCGCCTTGGGAGCTAACAACGGCTTGAACGGCAACGCAACCCCGGCATTTCCACGCCAAGTGTGCTACGCAGCATTGAGTTCATTCCGTCCGGCGCATCGATCTTGCTGAGCATCCGAAACCTCTCCAAAACCTTCGCCTCGGCCGGCGAGCCGATCCATGTGCTGCGCGGCGTCGATCTCGACCTCAAGGCCGGCGAGCGCGTCGCGCTGACCGGCGAGTCCGGCAGCGGCAAGAGCACGCTGCTGCATCTGATCGCCGGACTGGATGCCGCCGATGGCGGCACCATCCGGCTGGAGGACATTGAGCTCACAAAATTGCCGGATGCAGGCCGCGCCGAGTTGCGGCGCGACCGTATCGGTCTGGTTTTTCAGCAATTCAACCTGATCCCAAGCCTGTCGGTCGCCGACAACCTCGTCTTCCAGGCGCGCATCGCCGGCCGGCATGATGCGGCCTGGACCCGCGAGCTGGTCGAGCGGCTCGGGCTCGGCAGCTTGCTCAAGCGTTATCCAGAGCAATTATCAGGCGGACAGCAGCAACGGGTCGCGATCGGGCGGGCGCTTGCGACAAAACCATCGCTGCTGCTCGCGGACGAGCCGACCGGCAATCTCGACGAGGCCACCGCCGACGATGTGCTGGCGCTGACGCGCGATCTCGTCGCGTGCACCGGCTGCGGCTTCCTGATGGTGACGCACAGCCTGCATCTGGCCGGCACGCTCGACCGCCGCATCGTCCTCCATGCGGGACGGATCGCATGAGGCGCGCGCTGTGGGTGCTCGCGGTGTTGCTCAGCCATTGGCGGCGCCACAGGATGCAGTTCGCGACGCTGCTGATCGGGCTGATCGCGGCGACCGCGCTGTGGAGCGGGGTGCAGGCGATCAACCAGCAGGCTCGGAGCGCCTATGACCGTGCGGCGGCGACCTTTGGCGGCGTCCGCACGGCGACATTGGTCGCGCCCAATGCGGCGACGTTCCCGCAAGACCTCTTCGTCAAACTCCGCCGCGCGGGATGGCCGGTGTCGCCAGTGCTCGAAGGCCGGGTGCAGACCAACGGGCGTTCGATGCGGCTGCTCGGCATCGAGCCGGTGACGCTGCCGGTTGACGTCGGCAATGCGCCGCGCCTTGGGGCTGCGGATCTCAGCAGTTTCATCGCGGCGCCCGGCCAGACGCTGGTGGCGCGGGAGACGCTGAGCGATTTGCAGGAGCCGGAGGGCGCGAGCCCGTCGATCAGCAGCGGTGCAAAGCTGCCGCCGCTGCACGTGCAGCCGCAGCTCGTGCCCGACGTGCTGGTGGTCGATATCGGTGTGGCGCAGCTTCTGCTGAACAGGCCGAATCAAGTCTCGCGCCTGCTGATCGGCAAGGCGAAGGGCAAGCCCGCGCCGCTGCAAAGCGTCGTTGGCGATCAGTTGCAGCGGGTCGAGCCCACCGCTGAGACCGAGCTGGAACGGCTCACCGACAGCTTCCACCTCAACCTCACCGCGTTCGGCCTGCTGTCGTTCTTCGTCGGCCTGTTCATCGTCAACTCGGCCATCGGCCTAGCCTTCGAGCAGCGGCTGCCGATGCTGCGGACCTTGCGGGCCTGCGGCGCCTCGGCGCGGCTCGTCAACAGCGTGCTGGTGGTCGAGCTGGTGGCTTTGGCGCTGGTCGCCGGCCTGATCGGGCTCGTCTGCGGCTATGTCATCGCGGCCGCGCTACTGCCCGACGTTGCCGCGTCGCTGCGTGGGCTCTATGGCGCGCAGATTCCGGGGCAGCTCACGCTAAGACCCGAGTGGTGGCTCGCCGGCATCGGCATCAGCGTCGCCGGTGCGATGGTGGCGGCCGCAACCAGCCTGATCAAGGCGATCAGGATGCCGGTGCTGGCGACCGCCCAACCACAGGCCTGGCAGCAGCGGCAGCGCCGCTGGCTGATCCTGCAAAGCGTTGCAGCCTGCGCCGTATTCGCGGTCGCGCTGCTGCTGCTTCACTACGGGCAATCCCTGATCGCGGGATTTGGCCTGCTGGCCGCGCTGATGCTCGGCGCGGCGCTGATCCTACCGGCCTTCCTCGAGATACTCCTGCTTGCCGGCCAGCGCTTTGCGCGCGGGCCGCTGGCGCTGTGGTTCTGGGCCGACAGCCGCCAGCAGCTCTCCGGATTGTCGCTGGCGCTGATGGCGCTGCTGCTCGCGCTCGCCGTCAACGTCGGCGTTTCCACCATGGTGGAAACCTTCAGCCGCACCTTCGTCGGCTGGCTCGACGGGCGGCTGGCGGCCGACGTCTACATCAGCGCCTCCGACAATGCGCAAGCGATTGCGATCCGAAACTGGCTGAAGGAGCGCAGCGAGGTTCAGGCAATCCTGTCGGGCGGGCGCGCAGAGACACAGGTGCAGGGCCAGCCCGTGGAATTGCTCGGCCTGCCCGACCACGCGCTCTATCGCGAGCGCTGGCCGCTGCTGGAAACCGCGCCGCGCGCCTGGACCCAGCTGGTGCCGGGAAACGCCGCCTTCATCAGCGAGCAATTGAGCCGCCGCCTGAACGTCCGAGTGGGTGATGTCATCGACGTGCCGGCGCCGGGCGGGACCTGGGAGCTCGACATTGTCGGCATCTATGCCGATTACGGCAATCCCAAAGGACAGCTGGCGGTGAATGTCGCGGCGCTGATCCGGCAGTTTCCGCAGACTCCGCAGACACGGATCGGGCTGATCGTTCCGCGCGACAAAATCCCCGGCTTGATTGCATCGTTGCAGAAGCAGTTTGCGCTCGACGACCGCAGCGTCGCCGACCAGGCGACGGTGAAGGCGGAGTCGATACGCATCTTCAATCGCACCTTTGCGGTGACGTCGGCGCTCAATGCCTTCACGCTCGGCGTCGCCGGCGTTGCGCTGTTAACGAGCCTTTTGACGCTGGCGAATTCGCGCCTGCCGCAGCTCGCGCCGCTCTGGGCGATCGGCATCACCCGGCCGCGCCTTGCCGCGATCGAATTGACCAAGACACTGTCGGTCGCACTGTTCACGTCGCTCTTGGCCGTACCGCTCGGGCTTTTGGTGGCGTGGTGCCTGATCGCGATCGTGAACGTGAAGGCGTTCGGCTGGCGGTTGCCGTTCCATGTGTTTCCGCTGCAACTGGTCGAGCTGGTCGCGGTTGCGCTGATCGCTTCGCTGCTCGCCGCGCTGCTGCCGGTCTTGCGGTTGGCGCGGATGCAGCCGGCAAGCCTCGTCAAGGTGTTTGCAAATGAGCGCTAAGAAACTCTCGCGTCGCGCTTTTGCCGGCGGCATCGCCGCGCTCGCGGCTGCCCGCCGCGTCGGCGCGCAAGGCTATGCCGGGCTCGGCGAGACCGCCGACGGCTTTGCGAAGGTCAAGCCGGGAAAAGCATTCGCCTTTCCGGACGATCATGGACCGCATCCTGATTTCCGTATCGAGTGGTGGTATCTCACCGCGAATCTCGTCGACGGCAGTGGTGCTCCTTACGGGCTGCAATGGACGCTGTTCCGTCAGGCGACACGGCCGGGGCCGCAAGGCGAACGCTGGGCCAATCAGCAGATCTGGATGGCGCACGCTGCGGTGACGCGCGCCGACACCCACCGCTTCAACGAACGGTTTTCGCGCGGCGGCGTCGGTCAGGCCGGCGTCGAGGCGAAGCCGTTCGCGGCCTGGATTGACGATTGGGAGATGAAAGGTGCTGAACGCACGGACGATCGCACCCTGTCACCGGTGACGCTGAAAGCCTCAAGCACCGATTTTAGCTACACGCTGACGCTGGAGGCCGATCGTCCGGTCGTGTTGCAGGGCGACGGCGGTTACAGCCGCAAGTCCGAACGCGGACAGGCGTCCTACTATTACAGCCAGCCGTTCTACCGCGCGCGCGGCTCGCTCACGATCGACAACAAGTCGGTTGATGTCTCGGGCCAGGCCTGGATGGACCGCGAATGGAGCAGCCAGCCGCTCGACACCGACCAGACCGGCTGGGACTGGCTATCACTTCACCTCGCCTCCGGCGACAAGCTGATGCTGTACCGGCTGCGCCAGAAGGACGGCAAGGACTATCCATTCGGCAACTGGATCAGCGCTAGCGGCGACACGCGGATGATTGCGGGCGCCGATATCCAGATGAGTCCGAAGGCGACGACCGAGATCGCGGGGCGTAAGCTGCCGGTGGAATGGCAGATCGCGGTCCCGTCGCGATCCTTCTCGATTTCCTGCAAGCCGCTCAATCCAAAGGCCTGGATGGGGACCGGCTTCTCCTATTGGGAGGGGCCGATCAGCTTTGTCGGCACGCATGACGGCGTTGGCTATCTCGAGCTGACCGGGTATTGAGCTGCATCCGATTGCTGGAGGCTTCGATGTACCATCTGACCGCGCTCGTCACACTGCTCGCCATCCTGTTTTTCTTCTTCACCAGCACCAATGTCTCGCGATCGCGGACGAAGACCGGCGTCAAGGTGCCGGCGATGTCGGGCCATCCGGATTTCGAGCGCGCCTTCCGCATCCAGATGAACACGCTGGAATGGATGCCGATCTTCTTGCCGTCGCTATGGCTGTTTGCGATTTATATTAGCGATGTCGGAGCGGCAGCAATCGGAGCGGTCTGGATCGTCGGCCGCATCGTCTATTTCATCGGCTATTCGCAGGCCGCCGCCAAGCGCGGGCCGGGCTTTGCGATCCAGGCCATCGCCGCGATTGCGCTGTGGGCGGGGGCGCTGGGGGCGGTGGTGTTAAGGTTGGTGTGACCAGACGAGCCGCTCCTGCACGCTCCGGTGTCGTCCTGGCGAAGGCCAGGACCCATAACCACAGGCGTGGTTATGGGCACGATGATGGCTCCGACCTGCCGCAACAATTAGCTATCGGGGTAATAGGTCCTGGCTTTCGCCAGGACGACAAAAATCACTTCGTCAGCGGGCAGCCACTGTCCTTCGCTGTGAAGAAGGCCTGGTCGCCGGGGACCACCGCGAGCTGCTTGTAATAGTCCCACGGCTTCTTCGATTCCGAGGGCTTCTTGACCTCGAACAGATACATGTCGTGGACCATGCGGCCGTTCTCGAGCACTTTGCCTTTGGCGAAGGCGTCGTCGACCGGCAGCTCCTTCAGTTTCTTGGCGACCGCTTCGGTATCCTTGGTGCCCGCGGCCTTCACTGCCTTCAGATAGCTCAGCGTCGCCGAATAGGTGCCGGCGTGGATCATGCTCGGCATCCTCCCGGTGCGCTTGAAGAAGCGCTCGGAGAAGGCGCGCGTCGTGTCGTCATGGTCCCAATAGAATCCTTCGGTCAGCACCAGGCCTTGCGCCGCCTGCAAGCCGAGACCGTGAACTTCGGCAAGCGTCATCAAGAGGCCAGCGAGCTTCTGGCCGCCCTGGACGATACCGAATTCGGCCGCCTGCTTGATCGAGTTGGTGGTGTCTTGCCCGGCGTTAGCGAGGCCGACGATCTTCGCCTTCGAGCTCTGCGCCTGGAGCAGGAAGGAGGAGAAGTCCGAGGAGTTGAGGGGTACGCGGACCGAGCCCAGCACCTTGCCGCCATTGTGGGTGACGATCTCGCTGGTGTCCTTCTCCAGCGCGTAGCCGAAGGCATAGTCGGCGGTGAGGAAGAACCAGCTGTCGCCGCCGGCCTTGGTCAGGGCACCGCCGGTGCCGACCGCGAGCGCGTGGGTGTCGAACGCCCAGTGGAAGCCATAGGGCGAGCACGCCGAACCGGTGATGCTCGAACTGGCGGCGCCGACCACGATGTCGATCTTCTTCTTTTCCTTGGACAGGTCCTGCACGGCGAGCGCCACCGACGAGGTCGTCAGCTCCGTGATCATGTCGACATTGTCGGCATCGTACCAGCGCCGCGCGATGGAGGTGGCGAGATCGGGCTTGTTCTGGTGATCGGCGGTGACCATCTCGATCTTCTGACCGAGCACTTCGCCGCCGAAATCCTCGATCGCCATCTTGGCGGCTTCAACGGAGTACTTGCCGCCGTAATCGGCATAGACGCCGGACTGATCGTTGAGGATGCCGATCTTGACGCCTTGCGCGGAGGCCGGCGCGGCCAGCATCAAAGCCGACGTTGCGACAGCGGCCAAAAGTACTGATTTCATCTGTTATCTCCCAGCAGTGTTCTGTTTTGAAATCGCGCGGAGTGTAATGAAGAACGACGCGCGTGCCCATCGATTTTGCGTAGGTTGTTTGGTAGGGACGCGGCGCATATCAAAAAATGGTGTCGTCCCGGCCCCCCGTGCGCAATTGCGCACCAGCCCGGGACGACACTGACAATGTGGATATACCGATGGCCACGGAGACAGCCCTAAGCCGCCACCTCCACCTTCTTCTTGTCCCGCCGACCTTCCGCCAGGTTCCGCACCACCACATAGAAGATCGGCGTAAACAGCAGCCCGAACAGCGTGACGCCGATCATGCCGAAGAACACGGCGACGCCGACGGCCTGACGCATCTCCGAGCCAGAGCCGCTTGAAATCACCAGCGGCAGCACGCCGAGGATGAAGGCGAAGGACGTCATCAGTATAGGCCGCAGGCGCAGGCGGCAGGCCTCGATCACAGCCTCCAGCCGTGGCTTGCCTTCGTTCTCGATGTCGCGCGCGAACTCGACAATCAGGATTGCATTTTTCGCCGCCAATCCCACCAGCACGACGAAGCCGATCTGGGTCAGGATGTTGACGTCCTGGCCCATGATGCGCACGCCGATCGTGGCGGCGAGCAGGCACATCGGCACGATCAGGATTACCGCGAACGGCAGGGTCCAGCTGCCATATTGCGCGGCGAGCACGAGATAGACGAACAGCACGCAGATCGGGAACACGTAGAGGCCGGCATTGCCGCCGTTGATCTGCTGATAGGACAGATCCGTCCATTCGAAGCTGAAGCCGCTCGGCAGGGTGCCGTCGGCGAGCTTCTTGATGGTGTTGAGCGCGGTGGTCGAGCTTACGCCCGCTGCCGGCTCTCCCTGGAGCTCGGACGCCGCATAGAGATTGTAGCGCGCGACGCGGTCAGGCCCCGAGACATCCCTGAAGTCGACCACGCTGCCGAGCATCACCATGTCGCCGGCGGCATTGCGCGTGCGCAGGCGCGCGAGGTCGCTCGGCTCTTTGCGGAACGGGAAATCGGCCTGCGCGGTGACGTGATAGGTGCGGCCGAACAGGTTGAAGTCGTTGACATAGGTCGATCCGAAATAGGTCTGGATCGTGTCGTTGATGTTGGCGATGGGCACGCCGAGCTTCTGCGCCTTGGTGCGGTCGATATCGACGAACAGCTGCGGCGTGTTGGCCGAGAACGGCGAGAACACCGAGGTGAGGTTCGGCGATTTGCGCGCGGCGGCGACGAGCTCGTCGGTCGCCGATGCGAGCAGCTCCGGCCCGCGGCCCTGCCGGTCCTGGATGCGGATGGTGAAGCCGCCGCCGGTACCGATGCCGGGCACGGCCGGCGGCGGAATGACGATGATGAAGGCGCCCTGGATCGCGGCGAGGCGCTTGCGCAGCTCGGCGGTGATGGCGTTGGCTGTCAGCCCCTTCTTCAGCCGCACTTCGGGCTCATCGAATACCGGAAACAGCGCGGCCGCATTGCCGGCCTGGGTGCGCGTGGCGCCGGAGAAGCCGGCGAAGGCCGCAACGCGGATGATACCCGGCGTATCCAGCGAGATCCGCTCGATCTCACGCACGATTTCAGTCGTGCGCGCCAGCGACGCCGCACCCGGCAATTGCACCGATATGATGACGTAGCCGCGGTCCTGCGCCGGAATGAAGCCTTGCGGCGTGGTCCCGATCAGCCAGCCGGCGCTGCCGATCAGGACGACGTAGACCAGCAGCATCAGCACCGAGTGCCGGATCACGAAATTGGCGACACCGGCATAACCATGCGCCAGCCGGTCGAACACGCGGTTAAAGGCGCCGGTGAAGGCGTTCCAGCCGCGCGCGAGCAGATTCCAGGCGGCGGGCGGCCGCTTCTCTTCATGGGGGATGAGGATCTGCGAGGCCAGCGCCGGCGACAGCGTCAGCGAGCAGAAGCAGGAGATCGCGGTCGCGACCGCGATGGTGACGGCGAATTGTTGGAAAAACTGGCCGGATATGCCGCCCAGGAACGCCGTCGGCACGAACACTGCGCACAGCACCAGTGCAATCGAGACCAGCGCGCCGCCGACCTCTTCCATGGTCTTCAGCGCCGCGTCGCGCCGGCTCAAGCCGTGCTCGAGATGCCGCTCGACATTCTCGACGACGACGATGGCGTCGTCGACCACGATGCCGACAGCGAGCACAAGGCCGAACAAAGTGAGATTGTTGATCGAGAAACCGAGCGCCGCCATCACCGCAAACGTACCGACGAGGGAGACCGGGATCGCGATGATCGGGATGATCGCGGGCCGCCAGCCCTGCAAAAATACCAGTACGACCACGACCACGAGCAGCATGGCCTCGTAGATGGTCTTGATCAGCTCGTGGACGGACTGCGCGATGAACTCGGTCGGGTTGTAGCCGATATTGTAGTCCAGCCCCTTCGGAAATCTCTCCTTGAGCTTCGTCATGGTGTCGGAGATATGTTTTGCCGTCGCAAGCGCGTTCGATCCCGGCCGCTGCGTCACCAGCATGGCGACCGCAGATTTGCGCAGCAAGAAGCTGTTGGTGCTGTAGGCCAACGCACCGAGCTCGATGCGGGCGACATCGCGCAGGCGCACCGTACGCCCGTCCGGACCGGCCTTGATCAGGATATCCTCAAACTGCTTCTGGTCTTTCAACCGTCCCGTGAAAACCAGGTTCGGCTGAAAGGCGCGGTCGGCAATCGGCGGCTCGGCGATCTGGCCGCCTGCGATCTGCACGTTCTGGGCGCGGATCGCGGCCAGCACCTCGGTCGAGGTCAGGCCGAGATTGGCGATACGATCAGGGTCGAGCCACAGCCGCATCGAATAATCGCGCGCGCCAAAGATCTGGATATCGCCGACGCCGTCGATGCGCAGCAGCTGGTCGCGGACCTGGAGCAGCGCATAGTTGGAGATGTAGAGCTGGTCGAATGTGTCGTCCGGCGAGAGCATGAACACGACCATCAGGATGTCGGGCGAGTTCTTGCGAGTGACGACGCCGTTGCGCTGCACCTCGTCCGGCAGCTGCGGCTGTGCGATCGCGACGCGGTTCTGCACCAGCACCTGCGCCTTGTCGAGGTCCGTCCCCAGCTTGAAGGTGACGGTGATGGTGAGCTGGCCGTTCGAAGTCGCCTGGCTGTAGAGATACAGCATGTCCTCGACGCCGTTGATCTGCTGCTCGATCGGAGCAGCGACGGTGTCGGACACGGTCTGCGCCGAGGCGCCCGGATATTGCGTGGTGACGACGACGGTCGGCGGCACCACTTGCGGGTATTCGGAGATCGGTAGCGTCTGGTAGGCGAGCGTACCGACGATCAGGAGCACGATCGACAGCACCATCGCGAGGATGGGCTGATTGATGGAGAGGCGGCCAAGATTCATGACTTGTCACCAGCCTTGCCACCGGCCGGCGCTTGAGCGGTCTGCGGGGTGACCTTGGCGCCGACGCGGGCGCGCTGAATGCCGTTGACGATGACGCGGTCCTCGGCCTTCAGCCCTTCGCGGATCACGCGCAGGCCATCGTCGAGCGGTCCGAGAACCACGGGGCGCGCTTCCACGGTGTCGTCGGGCTTCACCACAAAAACGATCTTGCGCGACTGGTCGGTCGCGACCGCGACGTCCGGGATCAGCAGCGCCTCGTAAGGCGCGCTGCCGATCAGGCGAACGCGACCGAACTGGCCGGGCAGGATCGAGAGATCAGTGTTCTTGACCACGGCGCGGCTACGCAGCGTGCCTGTGGAGACATCGAGACGGTTGTCGAGGAAGTTGATGGCGCCGTCATGCGACGGCTTGGTTTCACCTGCCAGCGCCACCTGCACGGGATTCGCGGTGTCGCGAGAGCTCGGACGCTTACCCTCGAACCAGAGCTTGCTGTATTTGATGAAGGTCGTCTCATCCATATCGAAATAGACGTAGATCGGATCGAGCGTCACGATCGAGGTCAGCAAGGTCGAGGACCCATTGTCGCTGCCCTGCACCAGATTGCCGGGGCTCACGAGATGGCGGCTGACGCGGCCGGTAATCGGCGCGGTCACATGGGTGAACTCGATGTTGAGCTGGGCCGCCTTCAGCGCGCCTTCAGCCTGGGTCTCAGCGGCATGCGCGGCCTGCAAGGCCTGGCGGCGCTGGTCGACGACCTGCTCGGAGACCGCATTGGTCTGGACCAGGTTCAGACCGCGGTCGAGCTCGCGCTTGGCGAGCTCCACCTTGGCTCGGGCGTCGGAGAGCTGGCCGTCGGCCTGCTCGGCCACCGCCTCGAACGGGCGCGGGTCGATCACATAGAGCAAATCGCCCTGATGCACGATCGCGCCGTCCTGGAACTCGACCGAGTTGACGAAGCCGCCGACGCGCGGGCGCACCTGCACCTCTTCCACCGCCTCGAACCGGCCGGTGTACTCGTCCCAATCGGTGACGGTGCGCTTGACCGGCTGGGCGACAGTCACCGACGGAGGCGGTGGCGCCGCCGCCTGCGAGGCCGGCTGTCCGCAACCGGTGAGTGCGAACGCGGCTACGAGAAGCCCGGCTATCGCGTAAGGCCCGGGCTGAACGAAATCGTGCGTTTTGACAGATTGCTCGCTTCCGTCCGGTCCAGTCATCCCAGGTCCTCGCATAAAAGCCGCGGAAATAGCAGGGTACGCCCGTACCCGCGGGCGCCACAAGATGGGTCGCGATGATGAACTCTTCAAGACCAAAGCGCGGGCAATGCTCAAGGGAATGCCCTGGCCGGATGGCGGGTTGACACCGCCGTCTTCGCCTCTCCCCGTTAAGAACGAGGAGCGAAACGAGAGAGCGCCAGCGTCTTCGCACATGACGGGGGCGGGGGGCTCGGCTAGATTACCCCTTACAAAACAAGACAAATTATCCCGGGAGGACAGGCGTGCATCAGGGACGTGTCGTTTACGGCGCGATTGAGGAGGTCGTGTTCGGCCATCCGGCAACTGAAGCCATCATCGGCCAGATGGATCGGCTGGGGACGGGTCGCGCCTTCCTGATGGTCTCGGGCACGCTGAACCGTCAGACCGACGAGATCGCAAAAATCGTGCAGGCGCTCGGCCCGCGCTGCGCCGGGCTGTTCGATGCCATGCCCGCACACACGCCGCGCGAGGCGGTGATCGCAGCCACTCATGCGGCGCGAGAGGCGGGCGCCGACCTGATCGTCACCGTTGGCGGGGGCTCGATCACTGACGGCGCCAAGGCCGTGCAGCTCTGTCTCGCCAACGGCATCGACGACATCGACAGCATCGAGCGCATCCGCGTGCATAAGGGCGTTGCGCCGGAGATGACCGCGCCAACCGTGCGTCAGATCAGCGTGCCGACCACGATTGCCGGCGGCGAGTTCTCGTCGATTGCGGGCGTGACCGACCTCAGCACTCATGTGAAGCAGATGCTGCGGCATCCGCTCGCGGTGCCGCGCGCGACCATCCTCGATCCCGCCATCACGGTGCACACGCCGGAATGGCTGTTCCTCTCGACCGGCATCCGCGCCCTCGACCACTGTGTCGAGGCGATCTGCTCGCGTGAGACCCATCCTTACGCGGATGCACAGTCGGTGAAGGGCCTCGCCATGCTCGCCGACGCCCTGCCGCGGGTGAAGGCCGACCCAAGGGATCTCGACGCGCGGATGGATGCGCAGATCGGCACATGGCTGTCGATGGGTGCGCTCGCGGCCGGCGTTCCGATGGGGGCGAGCCACGGTATCGGCTATGTCTTGGGCGCGGCGTTCGACGTGCCGCATGGCTACACCTCTTGCGTCATGCTACCAGCGGTAATGCACTGGAACGCGCGCGACAATGCCGAGCGCCAGACGATCGTCGCCGCCGCGATGGGCTTTCCCGGCCATGACGCCGCCGACGTGCTCGATGCCTTCATCCGCTCGCTCGGCATGCCGCACTGCCTCGCTGACGTCGGCGTTTCGCCGGAGCATTTCGACGCCATTGCAGCACAGGCGATGCGCACGAACTGGATCCCGCACAATCCACGCAAGATCGAGAACCCAGCGCAGCTGCACGAAATCCTGCTTCTTGCCGCATAAATCCAGCCGGAGGACTGATGTACCCAGGTCTGCATGCCCGCCTGCGCCCGCTGCAACCCGCCTTCATCATGGCTGCGACGGGCGAGGCCGTCACCTATCGCGAGCTTGATGCGCGCAGCAATCGCCTCGCGCATCTGTTTCGCAAGCAAGGCTTGAAGCGGCTGGATCACTACTCGATCTTCATGGAGAACAATTCCCGTTACCTCGAAGCCTGCGGCGCGGGCGAGCGCTCCGGTCTCTACTACACTTGCATCAACTCGTTCCTGACGCCGGGCGAGCTCGCTTATCTCCTCGTCAACAGCCAGTCGAAAATCTTGATCACATCGACGGCAAAACTCGACATCGCGCGCGAGGCGATCCAGGCCTGTCCGGACGTCAAGCTCTGCATCGTCGCCGACGGCCCCGGCAAGAGCGATCGAATCGTTGGACTGGCGGAGGTCACCGCCGACCTGCCGAAGACGCCGATCCCTGATGAGTGGCTCGGCACAGCCATGCTCTATTCGTCCGGCACGACGGGACGGCCGAAAGGCATCCTGCGGCCATTGCCGAAAGAGCCGCCGAGGCACAATCTGCCGCTGTTCGATTTCCTGACAAAACTCTGGCACTACCGCGAAGGCATGGTCTATCTGTCGCCGGCCCCGCTCTATCACTCGGCGCCGCAGGCTGCGGTCAATCTCACCATCCGCATCGGCGGCACCGCGATCATCATGGAGACGTTCGATCCGGAGCGCTATCTCCAACTCGTCCAGCAATGGAGCGTTACACACACGCAGCTGGTGCCGACAATGTTCTCGCGCATGCTAAAGCTGCCGGAGGAGGTGCGCACACGCTATGATCTCTCCTCGCTCGAGATCGCGATCCACGCCGCCGCGCCCTGCCCGGCGCTGGTCAAGGACGATATGATCAAATGGTGGGGACCAATCATCAACGAATATTACGGCGCGACCGAGGGCCTCGGCTTCACCGCCTGCAACAGCGAGGAATGGCTTAGCCACCGCGGCACCGTCGGCAAGGTCCTGCTGGGCGACCTCCGCATTCTCGACGAGAACATGCAGCCGTGCCCGACTGGTACACCCGGCCAGGTCTGGTTCAAGACGGCTTCGCCGTTCGAATATTTCGATGACCCGGAGAAGACCAGGGAGGCGCGCTCGGCCGATGGCAGCATGAGCACGGTCGGCGACGTCGGCTATGTCGACGAGGACCGCTTCCTCTATCTGACGGACCGCGCGACCTTCATGATCATCTCCGGCGGCGTGAACATCTATCCGCAGGAATGCGAGAATCTGCTGATCACCCATCCGAAGGTTGCGGATGCCGCGGTGTTCGGCGTTCCCAATCCCGATCTCGGCGAGGAGGTGAAGGCGGTGGTGCAGCCGATGCCGGGCGTTGTGCCGGGCCCGGCGCTTGCCGAGGAACTGATCGCCTTCTGCGGGGCCTCGCTGTCGCGGCAGAAGGTGCCGCGCTCGGTGGATTTCGAGAAGGAGCTGCCGCGGCTGCCGACGGGAAAACTTTACAAGCGGCTGCTGCGCGACCGGTACTGGGGCGACAAGACGTCGCGGATTGTGTGAGGGCGCTGCTGCGTGTCATGCGCGAGCAAGCGTTGCAAGCTCCGCTGTCGTCCCGGGCAAGCGTAAGCGCAGACCCGGGACCCATACTGCCAGGGAGACGTTGCGGCGCGAACTGCCAACCACGAGTCTTCGCCAAACCACGTCCTGTGGCTATGGATCCCGGATCGGCGCGCGCTTGTCCGGGACGACGGCGGAGTTTGTAGATGCGACTGCGCACAGCATTCGCACAGGAACCGTGACTTCGCACCTGCACTCTCACAATATGAGAAGTCGCCGCGTGCGGCCTTCCGTCATCCGAATTGTCGAGACGGCACGCGGCCTTGCCGGTTGCCTCCCTCCACGCGGCTCGGCTATCCTCGGTCAAACAGGCCACAAAAGGCCGATGTCCAGGGAGGACCGAGGATGCGGAGCGTGTGGGCGCTCGCCGCGACGGCGGCGCTATCTTTGCTGGCGTTTTCGACCGCAACATTCGCCGGCGAGCCCAAGCAGGGCGGTATCCTGCGTGTGTATCACCGCGACAGCCCGGCGAACGCGTCCATCCTCGAGGGTGCGACCTATTCGATCAACGTGCCCTTCATGGGGGTGTTCAACAATCTCGTGATCTATGATCAGCACATCGCGCAGAACAGTCCTGACACGCTCAGGCCTGAGCTGGCCGAAAGCTGGTCGTGGAGCAGCGACAACAAGAAACTGACGTTCAAGCTCCGCCAGGGAGTCAAATGGCATGATGGCAAGCCGTTCACATCGGCCGATGTCAAGTGCACGTTCGATCTGCTGATGGGCAAAGCGCAGCAGAAGCTGCGACAGAATCCGCGCAAGGCCTGGTACAACGAAGTCAACGACGTCACGCCCAACGGGGATTTCGAGGTCTCCTTCGACCTGAAGCGGCCGCAACCCTCGCTGCTGGCGATGCTCGCTTCCGGCTATACACCGATCTATCCCTGTCATGTCTCGCCGGCGGATATGCGCACCCACCCGATCGGGACCGGACCGTTCAAATTCGTCGAGTTCAAGGCCAATGAGTCGATCAAGCTGACCCGCAATCCTGACTATTGGCGCAAGGGCCGGCCCTATCTCGACGGCATCGAGTACACGATCATCACAAACCGCTCGACCGCGATTCTCGCGTTCGTCGCCGGAAAATTCGATATGACCTTTCCGACGCACATTACCATTCCGCTGCTGAAGGACATCAAGTCGCAGGCGCCGAACGCGGTCTGCGTCGTCGAGCCGACCAATGTCTCGACCAATATCATTGTCAATTCGGCCTCCCCGCCGTTCGACAACATCGATATCCGCCGCGCGATGGCGCTGGCGCTCGATCGCAAGGCCTTCGTCGACATCCTGTTCGAAGGGAAGGCCGACATCGGCGGCACCATGCTGCCCCCGCCGCAGGGCATCTGGGGCATGCCCAAAGACAAGCTCGAGACCATTCCGGGCTACGGCCCGGACGTGAACGCGAATCGCGAGGAAGCGAAGAAGCTGATGCAGAAGGCGGGCTACGGCCCCGACAAGCATCTGGCGGTGAAGGTTTCGACGCGCAATCTCGCGGAATATCGCGATCCCGCGGTGATCCTGATCGACCAGCTCAAGAGCATCTATATCGATGGTGAACTGGATGTCGTGGAGACCGCGAACTGGTTCCCGAAGGTCGCGCGCAAGGACTATATGCTCGGTCTCAATTTGACCGGCAATTCCGTCGACGATCCCGACCAGTCCTTCTACGAGAATTATTCCTGCGGCTCGGAACGGAACTACACCAACTACTGCAACAGGGAAATCGAGAAGCTGTTCGACGCGCAGTCGCAAGAGATCGACACCAACAAGCGCAAGCAACTGGTCTGGGACATCGACAAGAAGCTGCAGGAGGATGTCGCCCGTCCGATCATCTTTCATGCGCGGGCCGGCACCTGCTGGCAGCCCTATGTCAAGGGGATCACGATCATGTCGAACAGCTCCTATAACGGCTTTCGCTACGAGGATGTGTGGCTCGACAAGTAGCCTGCCAGGCTGAAGAGGTTTTTTTGAGCATGATCTTGTCGGAAAACCGCCACGCAATTTGCGCTAACGCGGCCCTCCGGGTCTGGATCATACTCTAGCGGCCCGCGGAGAGCGAAGGATGTTTGCCTATCTGGTGCGGCGCCTGTTGCTGATGCTCGTGACCCTGTTCGGGATCTCGGTCGTCATTTTTTTCCTGCTGCGCATCGTGCCCGGCAACATCGTCGACATCCTGTTCGCCGCGGCGGGCTATGTCGATCCCGCCGACAAGATCGATCTCGAGAAGCAGCTCGGCATCGATCAGCCGCTGGTGATACAATATCTGCACTGGATCAGCGGCCTGCTGCACGGCGATCTCGGTTACTCCTACGTCTCGGAGAAGCCCGCGCTTCAAGAGATTCTGCCGCGGATTCCGATCACCGCGCGGCTCGCTGGCCTCGCGCTGCTGTTCTCGGCGTCGATCGGCATTCCGCTCGGCGTCATCAGCGCCGTCAAGCAGGGCACACGGCTCGACTATGCGCTGCGTGTGGTGAGCTTGAGCGGATTATCCTTGCCCTCGTTCTGGCTCGGCCTGCTGATCCTCACCGCGGCGGTGGCGATGTTCGGCCAGATACCGATCTTCAATCCCAATCCGGCCACGTGGCTGGAGGCGTTCGCGACCTACGCGGTGCCCGCGGCCGCCGTCGGCTTTCGCAGCGCGGCGCTAACCATGCGCATCACCCGATCCTCGATGCTGGAAGTGCTGCGGCAGGACTATATCCGCACCGCCCGCGCCAAAGGCGCATCGGAGACCGCGGTGAATTACCAGCATGCGCTGAAGAACGCGATCCTACCCGTCATCACCGTGATCGGCATCGAGGCAGCCTTCCTGATCGGCGGCCTGATCGTCACCGAGACCGTGTTCAACATCCCCGGGGTCGCCCGCTTCCTGGTCGAGGCAATCCGTTGGCGCGATTACCCGATCGTGCAGAACCTCGTGATGCTGGTTGCCGTCGTAGTGGTGAGCGCAAACTTCATCGTCGACATGCTCTACGCCGTGTTCGATCCGCGCATCCGGTATACGGACTAGGAGAGACGCTTGGCCGTAATCGACTACGATGTTGAACTCAGGCGCGCCGGTGCGCATGCGACCGGCGGCTGGCGGCGCGTGCTGTTCCTGGCGCAGCGGCACGTGCTGGGCGCGGCCGGGCTCTTTATCATGACACTGTTCGTGCTGACGGCGATCTTCGCCGATTTCATCGCACGCTATGACCCGTTGACCGTCGATTCCGCCCACGCGCTGATGCGTCCGAGCCTGGCGCACTGGATGGGCACCGATTCCTTCGGCCGCGACGTGTTCAGCCGCATCATCCATGGCGCGCGGATTTCGCTTGCCGTCGGCATCGGCTCGACCGCGCTTGGCGGCACGATCGGCGTGATCGTCGGTCTGACCTCCGGCTATCTCTCCGGCTGGGTCGACCTCGTGTTCCAGCGCATCTCCGACATCCTGCAGGCGCTGCCGCTGCTGGTGCTGGCCCTGATCATGACGGCCGCACTCGGTCCGTCTTTGCCAAATGTGATCCTCGCCATCGCCATTCCGCTGATCCCGACCGTCTCGCGCGTCACCCGCGCCAACACGCTGGCACTGCGCGAGCTGCCGTTCGTGGAAGCAGCGAAGTCGATCGGCATGAGCGAGGTACGGATCGCACTCCGCCATGTGCTGCCGAACACGCTGGCGCCGCTGATCGTGCTCGCGACAGCCCAACTCGGCTCGACCATCTTGACCGAAGCCTCGCTCTCCTTCCTCGGCCTCGGCATCCCCGAACCCTACCCGTCGTGGGGGCGCATGCTCTCGGAATCCGCCGCGGAATATGTCCGCACCGCGCCCTGGCTCGTCATCTTCCCGGGCATCGCGATCAGCCTCGCCGTATTCGGCGCAAACCTGTTCGGTGACGCCTTGCGCGACATCCTCGATCCCCGGCAGCGCGGCTGATGGCGAACAAATCCGATCTCGTGCTGGATGTGAAGAACCTGAAGACGGTGTTCTTCACCAATTCGGGGCTCTTTAGGGCCGTTGACGATATTTCCTTTACCGTCAGCCGCGGCGAGACGCTCGCCATTGTCGGTGAATCCGGCTGCGGCAAGAGCGTGACCGCGCTGTCATTGATGCGGCTGGTGCCCGATCCGCCCGGTCGTATCGTCGGCGGCTCGGTCTCGCTCGAAGGCACCGACCTGCTCGCGCTGGACGAAGCGCAGATGCGCAAGATCCGGGGCAATCGCATCTCCATGATCTTTCAGGAGCCGATGACCTCGCTCAATCCCGTCATGCGGATCGGTGACCAGATCGTCGAGGCCGTGCGGCTGCACCGGAACATCTCCTCTAAAGAGGCCAAAAACATCGCAGTCGAGATGCTGCGGCTGGTGCGCATCCCCGAGCCGGCGCGGCGTGCGCGGGAATATCCGCACCAGCTGTCCGGCGGCATGCGCCAGCGCGCGATGATCGCGATGGCGCTGGCCTGCCGGCCGGCGCTGCTCATCGCGGACGAGCCGACCACCGCGCTCGACGTCACGATCCAGGCGCAAATCCTGGCGCTGATCCTCGACCTCCAGAAGGAGCTCGGCACCGGCCTCGTGCTGATCACCCACGATCTCGGCGTCGTCGCGCAGACCGCGCAACGCGTGATCGTGATGTATGCCGGGCGGAAGGTCGAGGAAGCCAGCGTCGAGGCGCTGTTCGCAGCACCGAAGCATCCCTACACGCGCGGGCTGATGGCCTCAATTCCCGCGGTGCCGGCGTCCGGCGTGGCGGTGCAGGCGCGGCTGAACGAGATTCCCGGCACCGTGCCGTCGCTGGCGCGGCTGCCTAAAGGCTGCGCCTTTGCGCCGCGCTGCAAGCTCGCGATCAAGCGCTGCGAGGAATCTCCGCCGCTCATCGACTGGGGCGGCGGCCACGTCGCCGCCTGCTGGCGCGCGGCTGAAGTGGCGGAGGTGGCATGACCGAAGCGCTGCTCGAAGTCACCGATCTCAAGAAGCACTATCCGGTGCGCGCCGGCGTGCTGCGCCGGCAGGTCGGCACCGTGCACTCGGTCGATGGCGTTTCGTTCTCGCTTGGCGCCGGCGAGACCCTCGGCCTCGTCGGCGAGTCCGGCTGCGGCAAGTCGACGGTGGCGCGCAGCGTGCTGCGGCTGATCGAGCCAACCTCAGGCCGGATCTGTCTCGACGGTGAGGATATCACGCATCTGTCGAAGGCGGCGATGCGCCGGCACCGCCGCTCGATGCAGATCGTGTTTCAGGATCCGTTTGCTTCGCTCAATCCGCGCATGACCGCGGGCGACATTGTCGGCGAGCCGCTCGCGGTCCATGGGCTCGCAACCGGCAAGGTCCTGGAAGCGCGCGTCGCAAAACTGTTCGAACAGGTGGGCCTCCGGCCCGACCAGATGCGCAACTTCCCGCATCAGTTTTCAGGCGGCCAACGCCAGCGCATTTGCATTGCGCGGGCGCTCGCACTGGAGCCGCGCCTGATCGTCTGCGATGAGCCGGTGTCAGCGCTCGACGTCTCGATCCAGGCGCAGGTGATCAACCTCCTGATCGATCTGCAACGCCAGCACGGCTTCTCCTATTTGTTCATCGCCCACGACCTCGCCGTGGTCGCCCATATCAGCCACCGCGTCGCGGTGATGTATCTCGGCCGCATCGTCGAGATCGCCGACAAGGACGAGCTGTTCCGCAACCCGCGGCATCCCTACACCCAGGCCCTGTTGGCTTCGGTACCTGTGGCCAATCCGTTCGCGAAGAAGCTGGCGCCGCTGGTCGACGGCGACGTGCCGAGCCCGGTCAACCCACCGCCGGGTTGCGCGTTTCACACCCGCTGCCGGTTTGCGATGGAGCGATGCAGGACGGAGCGGCCGGCGCTGGTGGAGGGGGGCGACGGGCACCGGGTGGCGTGCTTGCTCAATGAGGGGACGGGGCGGAGCCAGTAATTCCGCTGTCGTCCCGGCGAAGGCCCTAGGGCATGCACATATCTGGGTGCGACGGATTGACTCAGGGCGAGGCGGGGGGATTCCAGAATCGGGAATCCGTGTGATTCCTATTGCGGCACTTCTGTTCGGATGGAGGTGCCGGCATGTTGTCACGAATTGACTGGACGTTGGGCCGGTTCGGGGATCGTCGTCTCGATAAAGGGGGGCGGCGCTTGTCGGACGCATGGTTGCTGGCAAGAATGTCTGCCTGCGGCAGCTCTCGAGAGGTGACCGGAGCCTGGAGGTGCGGTTCAACCGCTTTCTCGGCCACGACAAGGTGACAACAGAGCGGATCATCGAAAGCTGGAGTGAAAGCACGGTTGCAGCCGTCGAGGGTCGTCACGTTCTGGCGATCCAGGACACCAGTGAGATCCACTTCAACACCACACCGCAACGCCGTCGCGGGCTGGGGGAGATCGGCCATGGCAATAGTCACGGCGTGCTGCTGCACCCATTGCTGGCGGTGGATGCAGACAATGGCACCTGCCTGGGGCTTTTGAGCGGCGAGGTGTGGACGCGTGAGGGCCGTCGGACCGTCTCGCATGACAGCCGCGAGCTGTCAGACAAGGAATCGCAGCGCTGGATTGCCACCGCCCTTGCAGCCAAGCCGCGGTTGGCGAGCGCCACAGGGGTGACCCTGCTTGGTGACCGCGAGAGCGACATCTTTGCTCTTTATGCCAGCGCGGCCGAGCAGGGCTATCACGTGATTGCCCGCAGCATGCATGATCGCAAGCTGGCCGACATGGCGGGCTTGTATGCAGCCATCGACGCCATGGTGTCGGTGGAGCGTCGCACGATCCAATTGCCTGCGCGTGCGCAACGGCCGGCACGTCAGGCCAATCTCGAACTTCGCTTTGGTGCAATCGAACTGGCTCGGCCGCAAAGCAAGTTCCTGCGCGATTTGCCGAAAAGCCTGCCTCTGGCCGTCGTCGATGTCCGCGAGATCAATGCCGGCCCCGACGTCGAGCCGCTGCACTGGTGCCTCCTCACCTCTCACGAGGTCGCAGCTGCGGAGGACGCCTGGCGCATCGTCGAATGGTACAAGCAGCGCTGGATCATCGAGCAGTTCTTCCGTATCCTCAAGACACAAGGCCTCAAGCTCGAGGACAGCCAAATCGGTTCCGCCGATCGGCTCCTGAAGCTGGTGGCCATCGCTGCCAAAGCGGCTGTGATCACGATCCAGCTTCTACAAGCGCGTGACGGCAGCAAGCAGTCCGCCCACATCGCCTTCAACGCCAGCGAGATCGCAATGCTGGTTGCTCTAAACCAGCAGTACGAAGCCAAAAGTAAGCGGCTGAAGAACCCGCATCTGCCCGACAGCTTGGCTTGGGCCGCCTGGATCATCGGCCGCCTCGGCGGCTGGGATGGCTACCCATCTTCCAGGCCGCCAGGCCCCATCACCTTCAGAAACGGTCTCCAATACTTCCATGCCGCCGCAGCCGGATGGAGCCTCAGAGATACGTGCATGCCCTAGGGCGAAGGCCGGGACCCATACCCCCAGGGAGAAGTTGCGGTGCGGGCCGGTAACTCCGAATCTTCGCCAAACCCAATTCGATGGTTATGGGTCCCGGCCTTCGCCGGGACGACAAACTAAAATCTACCCCGCCCCGATCTCCGCCACGATCCGGCCCGTCGTCACCTGCTCGCCCTCGGCGACGTCGAGCGCCGAAACTACGCCGTCGATGCTCGCCTTGTGGACGTGCTCCATCTTCATCGCTTCCAGCGTCATTAGCGGCTGGCCGGCGGTGACACGGTCGCCCGGCTTGACGAACACAGCGACGACGCGGCCGTTCATGGCGGCGCGGACTTTTCCGTCGCCGCCATTGCTTGCTGCAGCTTTTGGCGCAGCGAGCGTCAAATCGTTCGCCGCGAGCGGGATGCCGCGATGCTGGAAGTAGAGCCGGTCGCCATCGCGAAGGAATTTTGCGCTGTCCATCACGCCGTCATGACGGAAGCGGATCGCGTCGGAATCGAGCTGGTCGATCTCGAATCTGTCCTGGCGACCTTCGGTGCTGACGATGTAGCCGCCGTCGCGCTCGCGGGTGACTTCGAGCTCGTGCGTCTGACTGGCGATTTCAACTTTCGCCGGCAATGGGAACGTTGCGGACAGGCTTCGGCCACTTTTCCATGACGGCGCGCGCGGGCTTGTGACGTAGAGCAGCAGGCCCGCCAGTGCCACCTCGACTCCTGCATTTTCCCGCGGCGCCAGCAGCTCGTCGCGATGCGCACCGATGAACGCCGTCGTCGCCTCGCCCTTGGCAAAGTCACGATGACGCAGGCACGACATCAGGAAGGCCTGGTTCGTCGTCACGCCAAACGCCGTGAGCTGTTCCAGTCCCACGATCAGCCGTCCCCGCGCCTCCTCGCGCGTCGCGCCGTGGCTGATCAGCTTGGCGATCATGGAATCGTAGAACGGTGGGATCTCCGAGCCCGATTGCAGTGCGTGCTCGACGCGAACGCCATCCGGCACCTGCCAGCGGGCCATGCGGCCGGACTGCGGCATGAAATCTTGCGCAGCATCTTCCGAGCACAGCCGCACTTCGATGGCGTGACCTGAGAAGCGGATGTCCTGCTGCTTGACCGGCAATGGCTCGCCGCGCGCAACGCGCAGCTGCAATTCGACGAGATCGAGCCCGGTGATCGCCTCGGTCACGGGATGCTCGACCTGGAGACGCGTGTTCATCTCCATGAAGTAGAATTCGTCGCTGGCATCGAGCAAAAACTCCAGCGTGCCGGCGCCCTCATAGCGCAGTGCCTTCACCGCTGATACCGCAACCTCGCCCATTTTCGCGCGCAACTCCGGCGTCACCGCGGGCGATGGCGCCTCCTCGATCAGCTTCTGGTGCCGCCGCTGCACCGAGCAGTCTCGCTCGCCGAGATGGATGGCGTTGCCGTGGCTATCGCCGAACACCTGGATCTCGATATGGCGAGGATTTTGGATGGCGCGTTCGAGAATCACCGTGGGATCGCCAAACGCTGCTTTCGCTTCCGACCGCGCGCTGCGCAGGGCCTCGGGGAAGAGCGCCGCGTCGCTGACGAGCCGCATGCCGCGCCCACCACCACCTGCGACCGCCTTGATCATGACGGGGAAGCCGATCTTCCCGGCTTCCGCCAGCATGAACTCGTCGCTCTGGTCCGCGCCCTGATAGCCGGGCACGCAGGGCACACCAGCCTTGCTCATAATCTCCTTGGCGCCGGCTTTGTTGCCCATGGCCTCGATTGCCTGCAGCGACGGGCCGATGAAGACGAGGCCCGCATCCTTGCACGCCTGCGCGAACTCCTCGTTCTCGGCGAGGAAGCCGTAGCCGGGATGGATGGCATCCGCGCCGCTCGCCTTGGCTGCGGCGATGATCGCGGGGATGTTGAGATAGGATTGCGCCGGCAGCGCTTCACCGATCACGACGGCCTGATCGGCTTGCTTCACGTGCAGCGCGTCACGATCGGCATCCGAATAGACCGCGACCACGCTTAGGCCTAGTTGCCGCGCGCTGCGCATCACGCGTAGCGCGATCTCGCCGCGATTGGCGACCAGGACCTTGAAGAACGGCCGGTGCTGCACTGATCCGTTCCTCATGGGCGGGCCACCGAGAATTGCATGCGCTGAGGTGTGCGCGAATCGCCCTCGCGGCAGATCGCAAGCACTTCGGACAGCACCGCGCGAGTGTCGCGCGGATCGATCACACCGTCATCGAGCACGCGCGCGCTGGTCGAGAACACGTCCATCTGACCGTCAAACACGCCGATGATCTCAGCCTTCATGGCGTCGAGCCTGTCCTTCTCGATCGGTTTGCCCCGGCGCGCGGCGGCGGCCTCGGTCACGATCGCCATGGTCTCGGCGGCCTGCTCGCCGCCCATCACGGCGGTCTTGGCGTTCGGCCAGGAGAAGCAGAAGCGCGGATGGAAGCCGCGGCCGCACATTCCGTAATTGCCGGCACCGAAGGACGCGCCGCAATAGATGGTGATCTGCGGCACGGTTGCCGAGGTCACCGCCTGGATCATCTTCGAGCCGTGCTTGATCATGCCGGCTTCTTCATAGGCTTTGCCGACCATGTAGCCGGTGGTGTTGTTGAGATAGAGGATCGGCGTGCGGGTCTGGCAACAGGCCTGGATGAAATGCGTCGCCTTGTTGGCGCCGGCGGGATCGAGCGGACCGTTGTTGGTGATGATGCCGATGGCCTGACCTTCGATGCGGGCATGGCCGCAGACAGTGGCGGGACCGTAATTCGGCGCCATCTCGGTGAAGTCGGAATCGTCGACGATGCGAGCGATCACCTGCTTCATGTCCACGGTGCGCTTGTGGTCCATCGGCATGATGCCGAGCAGCTCGTCGTGATCGTAGCGCGGCGACTTGAATTGCGGCATGGCCCTGGCCGGACGTTCCCATTCCAGCGCCGCCATGATCTCGCGCGCGATGCGCAGTGCGTCGCGGTCGTCCTCGGCGAGATAATCGCCGAGCCCGGAGATTTGGGTGTGCATCTCGGCGCCGCCGAGCTCTTCCTCGGTCGCAATCTCTCCGGTTGCGGCTTTCAGCAGCGGCGGTCCGGCAAGGAAGGCGCGGGTGCGGCCGCGGACCATGACGATGTAATCAGACAGGCCGGTCTGGTACGCGCCGCCAGCGGTGGACGAGCCATGCGTGACGGTGACGACCGGAAGGCCTGCCGCCGAGAGCCGGGCGAGATTGCGAAAGATATTGCCGCCGCGGACAAAATCCTCGACGCGGTAGCGCAACAGATTAGCCCCGGCGCTCTCGACGAGTTGCACATAAGGCAGCTTGTTCTCCAGCGCGAGCTCCTGCACCCGCAACGTCTTGTCGAGGCCGTAAGGCTGGAGCGCGCCGGCATCGATACCGGAATCGCTGGCACTGACCATGCAGCGGACGCCCGAGACGAAGCCGATGCCGGCGATAATGCCGCCGCCGGGCACGCTCTTGTCCGGGTCCGGCACGTCGAACATGTAGCCGGCGAGCGTCGACAGCTCGATGAAGGGCGCGCCGGGGTCGAGCACCAGTGCGACGCGCTCGCGCGGCAGCAATTGGCCACGCTTGTGGAAACGATCTTTCGCACCGGCGGATGCCGCGCGCGTGCGCTCCTCGAGCGCGCGCATGCGGTCGATCAGCGCGAGCATGCCGTCGCGATTGGCTTGGTAGGCGGGGCTGCCGGGGGAGATGGTGTTTTCGAGAGTGGACATGACTCTTTCCCAGTCGTCGTTCCGGGGCGCGCGTAGCGCGAGCCCGGAATCCATACTCCCGATCGTGGTATGGATTCCGGGCCTGGCCCTTCGGGCCATCCCGGAATGACAGAGTGTAACTACCGATTGGTCCCAAAGATCGTCCGCGCCTCCGCGGGGCTTGCAATCTCGCGGCCGGCGCGGCGGGCGCAGGCAGCAATGGCCTCGATCAGCTGACCGTTCGACGTCACCTTGCTGCCGTCGGCAAGATAAAAGGTGTCCTCGAGGCCGGTGCGGAGATGGCCGCCGAGCTCGGCGCAGCGCTGGTGCAGTGGCCAGATCTCTTCGCGGCCGATCGCCGTGACCTGCCAATGTGCTTCGGGCTGCTTCAGCTTGATCAGGATCGGCAGCAGCTCCGGATCCGAAGGCATTCCCGAAGCGACGCCCATCACGAAGTTATATTCGAGCGGGCCCTTGTACATGCCGACCTGACGGTACATGCCGACGCAGCGGACGATGCCGACGTCGAAACATTCGAACTCGGGGATGGTGCCGACCGCGTTCATGACGTCGAGATAGTCCTTCACCTTCTCGACCGCGTTGTCGAACATCATGGGCGGCCAGGCCCAGGTGTTGTCGGCCTTCACCTTCAGATAATTCAGCGAGCCGGCGTTGCAGGCGGCGATCTCAGGCCTGGTCTCGCGGATGCAATCGAGCGCGCCGCTATAGTTCGGGCCGGAGACACCCGAGGTATGGTTGATGACCACGCCTGGGCAGGCTTCGCGGATCGCCTGCTGGATCTCCTTGCTGACGGCGACTTCCCAGGACGGCAGATGACCCTTGTTCGGCGCCTGCTGACGCAGATGGATGTGCATGATGGACGCGCCGGCATCGAACGCAGCCCTGGCCTCGCGCGCCATCTGTTCGGGCGTCACCGGCACGTTGTGCTGCTTCGGGTCGGTGAGCACGCCGTTCAGCGCGCAGGTGATGACGGCCTTGTCGCTCATGCCTGGGATGTCTCGCACGTCGAGGATTCAACACTTGAGATCATGTGATGCGCGGCATGCGGCTTCTTGCGCGGAGAAGCTGAAGAAACGAGATGCCGTGGGGTGGGCAAAGGCGCTCTCGCGCCGTGCCCACCATGTTTCGGCATGTGGCAAGAATGGTGGGCACGCTTTCGCTTTGCCCACCCTACGAGAGCGATGCTAGCCCGCTTCGGCTAGCCGCACCGTCTCGCTGCTGCGGTAGATCGCAAGGTCGCGCGAGCCGACGAAGATCGCGCGCGGCTTCAATCCGTAGAAGCGGCGGATGGAGTGGCTGAAATGCGTGGAGTCGGGATAGCCGATATCCTGCGCGAGATGGGCGAGATTGAGGTCCTGATTGGCGAAGTGAAGCAGATGCCGCGCGCGCTTCCAGGCGCGGAAGGAGCGGAAGGAGATGCCAGTCTCTTCCTTGAACAGATGCAGGAAGCGCGAGGCGGAAAGGCCCGCCTCGGCTGCGCATGTATCCGCGGTCAGCGGCTCGCCGGAGAAGCGACTGATGCGCGCGACCGCACGCATCACCCGCGGATCGAGCGCGCGGCGCAGCAGCGCCTCGCCAAAGCACATCTCGTCGAATTCGGCGGTGGTGATGTCGTTATAGCGGCGCTGGCGCAGCAGCGCGTAGGCGGCGAGGATTTTTCGGGCATAGGCGGCCCGATCAGGTCCCATCAGCCGCTGGGCCAAGGCCTCGATCACGCCATCCGGCATACTTTCCGGCTCGAGCGTCACGCTGATGGCAGTGCGGTAGTCGCTGGCAATGGAATGGCGCTGGTTCGGCAGTGTGACGAACAGCTCGCCCGTGGCGAGGACGTCGTCGATGGTCAGATGCAGGCTGCCTTTGACCGCGACATAAACGTGGCAGCAGCCAGGGGTCCGCTTGCGGGGGCGGCCGAGCAGGCCGGCATAAAACACCCGCTCCGGCGTGATCAGCATCAGATGATCGGATTCGCGACCCTTGTCTTCCATTGGGGATCCTCCTCGCGCTGCTCTCTGGCCGCTGCGGACGGAGGTCACCTTAGCGGAAATCTGGGCGCTGTCACGACGGGATAGCGCTGTCATGGAGCAAAGGGGGCATTCCGGGGCGCGGAACTCTTCATCATCGCCATTGTCCCGGCGAAGGAGCTACGCCCTCACGCGCGGCGCAACGTTCTGCTCGGCGCCGGCCTTCTGCTCCGTGGCAACCGCGCGCTTGAAACCGTCGCGCTGCTGCAGGCGTGCCCAATAGGCTGCGACGTTCGGCCCAAAATCCTTGGCAAGGCCGATATTGTCGGCGAGGCGGAGCGCGTAACCGATGACAATGTCTGCGGCGGTGAAGCGGCCTGCGCACAAGGTTTCGGCATTCGCGGTCGCAGCCTCAACGGCGCGCAGCCGCCCCAAGAACCACTTGGCATAGTCGGTCGCAACTTGCGGATTGCGGCGCTCCTCCGGTTCGAGCTGGGTGTAGCGGAGCACCAGCGTCTGCGGGAAGGTTAACGTGGCATCGCTGAAATACATCCAGTTCAGGAACGCGCCATAGGCGGGATCCTCGGGGCCGATCATCAGCTGCGTCGGGCCGTATTTGACGCCGAGATAATGGCAGATGCCGGAGGACTCCGTCATCTTCGTCTCGCCATCGAGCATGAAGGGAATCGTGCCGAGCGGATTGACCGCGAGATATTCCTTGGCGAAGACTCGCGGCGGGAACGGCAGCATCTCCAGTTCATATGGCAGCCCCATCTCCTCCAGCATCCAGAGCGGACGGAACGAGCGCGCGGCGTCGCAATGATAGAGCGTGATCATCGAGTATTTCCTTTAGCGCATGATCCGGCGGACGTCGTCGTGATCGGCAGTAAACAACATGTCTTCCTCTCGTCACAACCCCATCTGCCTACTCGCCAGATCCTTCATGATCTCCTCGGTGCCGCCGCCGATGGCGTTGACCTTGACCTCGCGGTAGATGCGCTCGGCCTTGATGCCGCGCATGAAGCCGGCGCCGCCAAAGATCTGCACGGCTTCCGAGGCACAGACCGCCATGGTCTGCGTCGCCTGGTTCTTCATCATGCAGATTTCGGCGACCGGGCTCTCGCCCTGCTCCAGCCGCCAGGCCAGCAGCTCCAACATCGCCTGGGACGCCGCGACCTTCTGCGCCATGTCGACGATCTTGTGGCGGATCACCTGGTGCTGGGCGAGCCGCTTGCCGAAGGTCTTGCGCTCCTTGGCATAGGCGATGGCCTCATCGAGGCAGACGCGTGCAAAGGCTGTGCAGCCCGCGGCCATGCCCATGCGTTCGCTGTTGAAATTCTGCATGATGATCTTGAAGCCCTGGCCCTCCTCGCCGATCAGATTTTCGGCTGGCACGCGGCACGCGTCGAAATGCAGCGTCGCGGTGTCGGAGGCCCACCAGCCCATCTTCTTCAGCTTCGTGCGCGACAGGCCGGGCGTATCACCCTCGATCAGGAGCAGGCTGACACCGCCGGCGCCCTCGCCGCCAGTACGCACCGCAACGGTCAGATAGTCGGCGCGCATCCCTGAGGTGATGAAGGTCTTCTCGCCGCTCACGACGTAGTGATCGCCGTCGCGCCGCGCCCTGGTGCTGAGGTTTGCGACGTCTGAACCGCCGCCGGGCTCGGTGATGGCGAGCGCAGAGATCTTCTCGCCGGCCAGCACCTGCGGCAGCACGCGCGCCTTGACATCCGGCCGCGCGGCGCGTGCGATCGGCGGCGAACCGATCGTGTGGCTCATCAGGCTGGCGCTGACGCCGCCCGCGCCTGCCCGCGCCAATTCCTGGCTGGCGACGATCTTCATGAACTCGTCGGCGGCAATCCCGCCATATTCCTCGGGGAATCCAAGCCCCAGCAACCCGATCTCGGCGGCCTTGCGATAAAGCGCCCGGGGGAATTCGCCGGCTTCATCCCATTCATGGGCGAACGGGGTGATCTCCTTGTCGACGAAGCGGCGCATCACATCGCGAAAGGCGTCGTGCTCGGCGGTATAGAACGGGCTTTTCATTGGGCTTGCGCCTTCAACGGCTCTCTTCGCGTTCCACCATGGCTGGAACATCGGCGGCTCACTTGCGCGGAGTGGCTGGGGGAGCGGCACCGCCGGCCGGCCGTAACCTAGCAACTCAACGCAAGACGATTTTCGTCCCCCGCAGGCCAACTCCAAATCAAAAAAGACTGCTGCACAGAACTCCGGCTGGCCTCCCAGGGCCACGGCGGGCATGGTCCACAGCAATAAATTCGGGCGGCACAAGACCGCTGAAGGAGGGAGTGTTGGCCGTTCGCTACTACGACTGGATCGCCCATCATGCCCGCCGCGCGCCTGACAAAGTTGCGGTCATCGACCTCGCGAGCGAACGCCGCTTCACTTATGCTGAGTTCGATTCCCGCATCTCGCGGCTCGCCTCGTTCTTCCGCCACGTGCTAAAGGTCTCGCCCGGCGACCGCGTCGCGGTGCTGGCGCTGAACACCACCGATACACTGGAGGTGCAGTTCGCCTGCGGACGGCTCGGTGCCGTCTTCGTGCCGCTGAACACCCGTCTCACCGTTCCCGAACTTCAATTCATCACTGGCGATTGCGCGCCGAAGGTGATGATCCACGATGTTGATATGGCCGAGACGGCGCTCGCCGTCGCAAAACTCTGCAACGTCGCGACCAGCTTGATGCTCGGCGCCGCCGGCACCTATGAGGCCGGCATCGCGTGTGCCAAGCCGCTCGACCGCGCCGAGGCGGTAACCCTCGATGACGTCTCGACCATCATGTACACGTCGGGCACTACGGGCCATCCGAAGGGCGCCACCATCACCCATGGCATGACCTTCTGGAATTGCGTCAATCTCGGCGGCCCCGCCAGCATCGGGCCCTCTTCGGTACTGCTCACCGTGCTGCCGCTGTTCCACACCGGCGGACTGAATTGCTACACCAATCCCGTGCTGCATGCCGGCGGCACCGTAATGATCATGCGCGCTTTCGATCCCGGCGTGGCGCTCGGCCTGATCAACGATCCCGCGCGGGGCATCAACGTGTTCTTCGGCGTGCCCGCGATCTACCAGTTCATGGCGCAGCATCCCGCCTTCGCGGCAACCGATCTGAGCCGGCTGATCGTCTGCGGCGTCGGCGGCGCACCGATGCCGGTGCCGCTGCTAAAAGTGTGGGAGGCGCGCGGCGTCGCGCTTCAGCAGGGTTACGGCATGACCGAGACTTCGCCGGCCGTGCTCGTGCTGGACCGCGAGGACGCGGTACGGAAAGCGGGCTCCGCCGGCAAGCCTGTGCTGCATACGGAGGTGCGCATCGTGCGCCCCGACGGCAGCGATGCTGATGTCGGCGAACTCGGTGAGCTCTGGGTCAAGGGACCGAACATCACGCCTGGTTATTGGAACAGGCCGGAGGCGAACAAGACCTCGTTCACCGACAGCTGGCTTCACACGGGCGATGCCACGCGCGTCGACGAAGAAGGTTTCTACTACATCGTCGACCGCTGGAAGGACATGTACATTTCCGGGGGCGAGAACGTCTATCCGGCCGAGGTCGAGAACGTGCTGCATCAGCTTAGCGCGATCGCGGAAGCCGCCGTGATCGGCATTCCCGATCCACAATGGGGCGAGGTCGGCCTTGCCATCGTTGCTGTCAAACAGGGGCAGCGGCTGACCGAACCCGATATCTTTGCGCACTGCGCAGCCAATCTCGCGCGGTTCAAATGTCCGCGTCAGATCCACTTCGTCGAAGCGCTGCCGCGCAACGCCGCTGGCAAGATCCACAAGCCGACCTTGCGCAAGGAATTCTCTGTCGCTTCCGAAGTCGACAAGAAAGTCGCCAACGTCTGATCAAAGGCTCCCTCTCGCCGGGTACTTTTACGATGTGGCGGTTCAAGAGAACGGCCGCTATTATTTGCACCAACCAATCGAATTATCCCGGCAAAAAGAGCGCAAACGATTCGTCGACCGTGCGGCGGAGGTGATCGCGATAGAGTGCATGATTGGCGTCACCCGGCGCGACCCGACCTAGCGACGGCACAGCAACATTCTTGAAGGGCACGTAAGCGATTGGTGCCGCAACCGGTGTCAGTTGCGAGCCGGCGCCGGCGCGCAGCGTCGAGATGATGCCATACATCGTACCAGACACGGTCGGCCGCGATACCGTGATGACGCGATGCTGGCCATGCTTGTTGATGACGAGATAGATGAACCCGGACTGGTGCGGCACTGCGACGGCCCCGGCGTGCTCATAGGCCGCATCGGTGCGCTCGCCCTGGCGGAAGACCAGCGAGGAGACTTTTGGCTCCCAGACAATCTCGGTGCGGTAGGCGAAGATCGCGTCCTTGTCGCCAAAGGACGGCCGCAGCGTGATGTAGACGTCCTCGATCCAGGTCACCGCGCGATGCGAATAGGAGCCGAGGCTGTCGGGCGCGACATCGTTCCCGGCCGCGGGCGCCGCCACAACCGTGCTCTTGCGCAAGGACACGCCCAGGGCCTGCTCCAGCCGGACCGTAGTCGCCAGCGTGAACGGGCGGCGGCCGCCGAGTGCCTTCCAGCGTCGACAGGCTGAGCTTGGCCTGCTCGGCCAGCGCCTGCCGCGAGATCCGGCGCCTGGCGATCTCCTCGCGGATCGTCTCGGCGACCTCGCGGCTCTGCTCGTCCGAAAGCTGCCCGTCAGAGAGCTTGTCTTGCGTCTGCATCGTTAACCCTGCTCCACGGCCGCCAGTCTAGCAGGACGGACAAGTCAGCACAAAACCGGACATGGCCGCCAAAGCGGCAGCCCGCTCGGGCCAACCGCGGCGGAACATTGCCGATCATTCTGGTCGCGAAATCAGGCGCCCCGACCGATGCTCGGCATCGTCAAACACCCTTCGGGAGCAGGCCAAATGAGCAATTACGACGTGGTCGACAGCAATGAGCACCCTTGGCTCGGCAGGCTGGTCAAAGTCGGACTGTTCCTTCTGGCGCAGGGCGTTGCTGTGCTCCTGGTCAGCTTCGTGGCCCTGCTGGTGAGCTTCGCGCCGGGCTGGACGGCGACGGCGGAGCAAGCAAGCCTGCTGCAGCCCGGCGATTCCAAGTCCGGCACCCTCCTCCTGAAGGAGGACGGCGCTTATACCGAAGCCATCCGTCTCGGGATCGATGTCGACGTCACTGTATCGGGTCCGACGCTGCGAGCGCGCGTCACGCAGATCTTCCGCAACCCAACCAAGGATTGGGTCGAGGCGACTTATATCTATCCGTTGGCGAGCGACGGCGCCGTCGACACGCTGAAGATGGTGGTCGGCGACCGTGTCATCGTTGGCGATATCAAGGAGCGTCAGCAGGCGCGCGTGATCTACGAGCAGGCACGCCGCTCCGGACAGAGGGCCGCGCTCACCGAGCAGGAGCGGCCCAACATCTTCACCAACTCGGTCGCCGATATCGGTCCAGGCGAAACCGTGCTGGTGCAGATCGAATATCAGGAGCCGGTGCATCAGTCCGGCAACGAATATTCGCTGCGCGTGCCGCTCGTGATCGGGCCACGCTACAATCCGGCGCCGATCGTGCAGAGCGTCGACTTCCGCAAGGACGGCTCCGGCTGGGGCACGACCAATTCAGACCCGGTGCGAGACCGCGACCGCATCTCGCCGCCTGTGCTCGATCCCGCCAAGGATGCACCGGTCAATCCGACCAGCATCACGATGCATCTGAAAGCCGGCTTTGCGCTCGGCGAGCTCAAGAGCCACTATCACAACGTCAAGTCGAGAGCCCGGACAACACGACGTGCGTCGCGACGCTTGCCGACGGCAGCGTGCCGGCTGACCGCGATTTCGAGCTGAGCTGGAAACCGGTCACCGAGAAAGCGCCGTCGGTCGGCCTGTTCCGCGAACATGTCGGCGATGCCGATTACCTGCTCGCCTTCGTCACGCCGCCGGCCGCCGAACAGGCGATGCAGAAGCCGCTGCCGCGCGAAGTGGTGTTCGTGATCGACAATTCCGGCTCGATGGGCGGCACCTCGATCGAGCAGGCCAAGGCGAGCCTGCTTTATGCCCTCGGCCGCCTCCAGCCGAACGACCGCTTCAACGTCATCCGTTTCGATGGCACCATGGACGTGCTGTTTCCCGCCTCGCTGCCGGCCGATGCCGCGCATGTCCGCGAGGCGACGTCGTTCGTCAGCGCATTGCAGGCGCGTGGCGGCACCGAGATGGTACCGGCGATGCGCGCGGCACTGACCGACAAACTTGCCGACACGACCATGGTTCGCCAGATCGTGTTCCTGACCGACGGCGCGATCGGCAACGAGCAGCAATTGTTCGAGACGATCACCGCGATGCGTGGTCGCTCGCGGATCTTCATGGTCGGCATCGGCTCGGCGCCCAACACCTTCCTGATGACGCGCGCCTCCGAGCTCGGCCGCGGCGCCTTCACCCATATCAGCTCGGTCGAGCAGGTGGAGGAGCGCATGCGCGGCCTGTTCACCAAGCTGGAGAATCCTGCCGTGACCGGCCTCACCGCCAAATTCTCCGAAGCCAAAGCCGACGTCACTCCCGCGATCATTCCCGACCTCTATCGGGACGAGCCGCTGGTGCTCGCGGCGAAACTCGACAAGCTCGCGGGCTCGCTGGAGATCAAGGGTCGTGTCGGAGATCGGCCCTGGTCGGTGACACTGCCGCTGCAAAACGCCGCCGAAGGCAAAGGCCTCTCCAAGCTGTGGGCTAGGCGCAAGATCGGCGATGCCGAGGTGGCGCGGACGCTCCGCGAGATGACGCCGGAGGAGACGGACAAGACGATCCTTGCGCTCGCGCTGGACCATCAGATCGTCACGCGGCTGACCAGCCTCGTCGCGGTCGACAAGACGCCGAGCCGTCCCGAAGGCCAGCCGCTCAAGCTCGGCGAGCTGCCGCTCAACCTGCCGGCGGGCTGGGATTTCGAGAAGGTGTTCGGCGAACGGCCGCAGCTGACGCCGGCACAGCTGCGCGAACGCCGCGCCGATGCCGGCCAGCCTGCGACAAGGCGGCCGGCACCTGTCGCACCCGATGCGATCCGTCTGCCCAAAACCGCGACCTCTTCCGAGCTGAAGATGATCGCAGGCCTGATCACGATCGTGCTCGCCATGATCCTGTTCGTGTTCAACCGGCGTCAGACCTTGCTCACTGACGCCGCTTGAGAGAGGAGCCCCCCGACTCCTCTTTTTGGCGCGCGCGGCTGCCCGTCTCGAAACCAACGGCCGCGCGCGCATTTTTTGGTGCAACCCATGCCTCGCCGCATCTCACCTCTGGTCCTGGCGCTTGTCGGCACGATCCTGTTCGGCGACGGCGCCTACATCCATGCCAAGGCGTGGCTTGCGCAAGTGTTGCTGGAACGTGCGTTCGACAGAAGCATTGCGATCGGCCAAGCGGTCAAGCCATGGTCCTGGGCCGATACCTGGCCGGTGGTGCGGATCGAGATGAAGCGGATCGGGGCCAGCGCCATCGTGCTCTCCGGCACCAGCGGCCAGGCGCTCGCCTTCGGCCCCGGTCATCTCGACCAAACGGTTGAGGCCGGCGAGCGCGGCGTTGCAGTATATGCCGCTCATCGCGACACGCATTTCCGGTTCTTGCGAAATGTCGCCATCGGAGACGTCATCGAGATCACCCGCAGCGACGGCAAGCATTTTCGCTATCGCGCGGGCGCTGCGAGCGTGGTGCGTTTCGATGCATCGGGCATCGATCCCGCAGCGCAAGGTTACGAGCTCGTGCTATCGACGTGCTGGCCGTTCGACGCGATCACGCCCGGCGCCGAGCGCTACATCCTTCACGCCACCATGATCGGAACCGACGGCGGATAGGTTTGTCATCGGTCGCGTCCCGTGGGATGCTGAGCGGTCCGAACTATGGCCGGTCCAGTCATGCACGCCCAGGTTCAGTACCTGCCGATCACGCCGGGATTATTCTCGATCCTGGTGCTGTTGTTCGCGGGGCTGATCGTCCTGATCCAGCTCCGCATCCTGCGTTACGCCTATATGCGGCTCGGTGTCGGCCCGGGGGCCGCACTTCTGCTGCTGTTCGGCTCGTTGATCGGCAGCTATTTTAACATTCCGATCACGGTGCTGCCCGCCGAGACGGTGCGCTCGGGCGAGATCGTCGATTTCTTCGGGATGCGCTACGTAGTGCCACTGGTCACACAATGGCCCGGCACCGTGCTCGCGGTCAATGTCGGCGGCGCCGTCATCCCGACGATGATGTCGACCTATCTCGTGCTACGTTACCGGCTCTGGCTGAAGGCGACTATCGCCGTTGTCGCGATTGCGATTCTCATGCACACGAGTGCGACGCCTGTGCAGGGAGTCGGGATCGCGGTGCCCGTGTTTGCCCCCATCGTGGCGACGGCGGTCCTGGCTTTCCTGTTGTCACGCGAATACGCCGCACCGCTCGCCTATATTGGCGGCTCGATGGGAACCCTGATCGGGGCCGACCTTCTCAACCTCGACAGGATCGGCGGCCTGGGAGCGCCTGTCGCGTCGATCGGCGGCGCCGGAACCTTCGACGGCATTTTTCTCACCGGCATCCTGGCCGTGCTGCTGGCCGGCCTCGCCTCGCCGTCTCGCCCCCGCGAGACTTGGTAACGCCTCTCGGCGGCCACCATCAGGCCGCCGTGAATTGCGAATGTTCATGTTGCGCGCCCCCCTATTCCGCCAAACGGCAAACCGTGTGCAGTTGCCACCTGCGTCTACTCGCCATACAAAGTCGACGCGCCGCCGACAAAAACAACGCTAAAGAAACAAGAAGGTAAGGGTTACACCATGGAAGCTCAGGTGACTGTTTCGTCCGCGTCTGCGCGCCCGTGGTCTCCGCCTCCCGATGCCAGTGACGTCGTCAAGGGCATCCACGCGATGCTGCATCCGCACAACATCGTGCTGGTGGGCGCGACCGACAAGCCGGGCAACTACGCCGAGCGTATCTGGAATAATTTGGTCAAATACGGCTTCGAGGGCGGGCTCTATCCGGTCAACGCCAAGCGCGAGACCATCTGGGGCGTGCCCTGCTACAAGGATTTTGCGAGCCTTCCCGAAAAGCCCGATCATGTCCTGGTGCTGGTGCCCGCGCGCTTTGCCGTGCAAGTGATCCGCGACGCCGCTGCCGCAGGCGCGCGGTCGGCCACCATCGTCACCTCGGGATTCAGCGAGTTGCAGGATGAGGAGAGCCAGAAGCTCGCTGCCGAGCTGCAACAAGCCGTGCGCGAGACCGGCCTCGCTGTCACGGGCCCGAACTGCCTCGGCAATCTGAGTGCCGGCGAGAAGCTCTTCACCAATATCGACGACCGCTTCGTCACCATGGAGCAAGGTGCGGTGGCGATCGCCGGGCAATCCGGGGCCATCGTGATGGCGATCCGGCAGACGCTGGAAGATCGCGGCGTCGGTGTCGGCTACATGGTGACAACAGGCAACGAGACCGGACTCGAGACGCCCGACCTGATGCGCTATTTCGCCGAGGATCCCAGCGTCGAGGTGATCGTGGTCTATCTCGAAGGCGTACGTAACACCAAGGCGTTTCGCGACGCCTGCAAGGCCGCGCGTGCCGCGAGTAAGCCGGTGATCGCGCTTAAGCTCGGATCCTCGGAAGGCGGCCGCGCCGCCGCAATGGCTCACACCGGTGCGCTGGCCGGCTCGATCGAGACGTTCGACGCGATTGCAACGCGCGAGGGCGTGATCCGCGTGGGCGGGCTCGACGAGCTGATCGAGACTACCGAATGCTTCGTCCACGCCGCCATGCCCAAGGGCGACCGGCTCGCGGCGGTGACGCTGTCCGGCGGCAAGCGCGGCATGCTGATCGATACCTTCTATGCACAAGGCTTGAATTTCGCGCCGCTGAGCTCGCATGTCAGCAGCGAGCTGGGCAAGATGCTCGGCCCGGGCTCGATCGTCGGCAATCCGCTTGACGCCGGTTTTGCCGCGGTGGTCGACCCGTCCGTCTACATGAAATCCATCAAGCTGATGATCGACGACCCTGACGTCGACATTGTCATCATCGACGCCGAGTTTCCAAAAGCTCCGCACGAGTTGCGCGAGCGCAATCTGCGCATCGTCGATGAGATGGCGAGCCGGGCGTCGAAGCCCGTGATCTATATCAGCGCGATGTCGATCGGCTTCACCGAGTTCACCAAGGGCTTGCGAAAATCGCTGCCGCATCTCGCGGTGATGCAGGGCATGGACCGCGCCGTGACCGCGATCAAATCGCTGCTCGCCTATGCCAGGCTGCGCAAGGAGGTGCCCGACATCGTCTCGAGCTCCAAGCCCGCCGCGCGCGCCGTGCTCGAGAAAGCGCTAAAATCGGCGAGCGGCGCCGCGCTCGACGAGGTCGCCTCGAAGAAGCTGCTGAAAGCCTATGGCATCCCGGTCTCAAAGGAAGGCATTGCGCAGACGGCGGCGGAGGCCGTAAAGATTGCCAAGCAGATCGGCTTTCCGGTCGTGGCCAAGGTCGTCAGCGCCGAGATCCTGCACAAATCCGACATCGGCGGCGTGGTGCTGAACCTCAACAGCGCAGCCGAGGTGAAGAAGGCGTTTTCCGACGTCACCGCGCGGGTGAAGAAACTGAAGGGCAAGCCGAAGCTGGATGGCGTCCTGATCGCGCAGCAGGTCAAGGCCGATCTCGAGCTCGTGGTCGGCGCCTCGCTCGACGCCGAGATGGGACCGGTCGTGCTGTTCGGCACCGGCGGCGTCGATATCGAACTGGTGAAGGACGTCGCGCTTGCCGGCGCACCGCTGGACGAGGCCGAGGCGCGGCTGTTGATCGGCCGCACCAAGGCCGGCATCAAGATGCGCGGCTATCGCGGCAAGCCGGCGCTGCACGAGGCCTCCGCGGTCAAGGCCCTGGTCGGCCTGTCCAACCTGATCGCGGATGCCGGCGACCGGATCGCCTCGATCGACGTCAATCCCTTCCTGATCAATACCAAGACCGGCGTCGCGGTCGATGCCCTGATCGTGTTGAATAATGCCGCCGCCAAACGCGCGGCGGGACATTGAGGCCTTCTTTCAACTTCCCTGCTTTGGCGGTAGACTTAGCCCCATGGCACGCGCGAGCAATCTGGTGATCGGAGCGACGACGCTGACGGTGATCGCCGTGACGTTCGGCGGGCTGCTCGGCGTGCAGAAGTGGCGCACCATCCAGAGCCGCAGCCAGCTGCGCGTCGTGTTCGAAGGCGGCTCGGCCAGCGGTCTGCGCCGCGGCGGCCCGGTCAATTTCGACGGTGTGCCCGCCGGCCAGATCCTGTCGATCAAGCTGGATAATCCGCGCAAGGTCGTAGCGCTGGTATCGCTCGACAACACCGCGCCGATCCGCAAGGACACGGTTGCCGGCATCGAGTTTCAGGGCCTCACCGGTGTTGCTGCGGTCTCGCTGATCGGCGGCGCCCCGTCCGCGCCGCCAGTGCCGTTGGATTCGGACGGCATCCCCGTGCTCACCGCCGATCTCAGCGACGCCGAATCCATCGTCGATACGCTGCACAGCGTCGATCGCACCATCGTCAGCAACGCGCCGGCGATCAAGGACGGCCTGCGCACGTTCGAAGCCTACACGGCCGATCTCAGAGGCAAGGGTGACGAGATCGACGCGGTGATGCTCAAGGTCGATAATGCGTTCGCGGGCTTCGACAAAGCGGTCACCAAGATCGAGGGCGTGGTGCCCGGCTTCGTCGACGGCAAGGCCGACGAGCTGTTCGAACAAGTTAAGGGATTGCACGATCTCGCCGACACCATGAAGAAGAAATCGGCAAGCTTCCTCGAGGACACCCGCCGCTCGCTGCTCGATGTCAGCGAAGCCGCCAACAAGATGAGCGGAACGCCGGCTCCCGCCGCCGCTCAGCGCCCGCCGCGCAAGCCGGCGCAGCAGAAGCGGTAGAGCCTGCCAAGTGTAGCGCACGGCACCCTTGGGGCTGTCGCGCTGAAAGCCTCACCCATACACAAATGCTGCGTCATCCAGATCCGTTTTCGGGATCTCGTCCTTCTCGGTCCAGTAATCCTGGCTGTGCTGCCATTCCGGCTTGTCGCCGCGCTTGGGCAGCAGGTCCATGCTGCGCATGATGTAGCCGGGGTTGAAGTTTTCCGGATCGATCCAGGGCAGGATCGGCATGTTGTGGTCCTCGGGCCGTAAGCTGACCTCGACTTTCTTGGCACCCTTCGCCTTCATATGACCGAGCAGACGGCAGACAAAGTCCGCAACGAGATCGACGCGCAAGGTCCAGCTGGCGCGGAAATAACCGAACACCCAGACCAGGTTCGGCACGCCCGTGAACATCATGCCGCGATAGGTGACGGTGTCGCCGAAGGCGAGCGGCTTGCCGTCGATCTCGAACGCGATGTCGCCGAGCGCCGCAAGATTGAAGCCGGTCGCGGTGACGATGACGTCGGCGTCCAGCAGCTTGCCGGATTTGAGCTGGATCCCGTTCTCAACGAAGCATTCGATCTCATCGGTGACGACCGACGCCTTGCCGCTCGCGATCTCCTTGAACAGATCGGCATCGGGCACGAAAGCGATGCGCTGCCGCCACGGCCGATAGCTCGGCGTGAAATGCGTCTCCACGTCGTAGTCCGGACCGAGCACTGTGCTGATCTGGCCAATCAGCTCCTTTTTCACCTGGTCCGGCTTGGACAGGCAGAGCTTTGTGAACGCATCCTGCTCGAACAGGATTTTGCGCCGGACGATCTCGTGGATCCAGGCCTCGTCGACCTCGAGTCGACGCAGTTCCTCCGCAATCTCGATGGCGTTGCGACCGAGCCGGAAATAGGTCGGCGAGCGCTGCAGCATCGTCACATGCGCGCATTTGTCCGCGATGTTCGGCACTAGCGTCGCCGCGGTCGCGCCAGAGCCGATCACGACCACCTTCTTGTTCGCGAGATTGATATCATCCGGCCAGGTCTGCGGATGGACGATGCGGCCCTTGAAGCGGTCCATGCCCTTCCATTGCGGCGTGTAGCCTTCCGAATGGCGGTAGTAGCCCTGGCACATCCAGAGGAAGTTGGCGGTGAACGTCTTTGCCTCACCGGTGTCTGTCGTCACCGCCTCGATCGTCCAGAGGTTCTGCTCGCTCGACCAGCTCGCGGAATTGATCTTGTGCTTGTAGCGGATATGGCGGGCGATATCGTTGTCCTCGATCACCTCGTTCATGTAGGCGAGGATTTCCTCGGCGGTTGCGATCGGCGGGCCAACCCAAGGCTTGAAGCTGTAGCCGAACGTATGGAGATCGCTGTCCGAGCGGATGCCGGGATAGCGATGCGTGCTCCAGGTGCCGCCGAACGTCGCCTGCGTCTCCAAGATGACGTAGCTCGTGCCGGGAAGCTGCTTTTCGATGTGATAGGCGCTGCCGATGCCGGAGATGCCGGCGCCGACGATCAGCACGTCGAAATGTTCTGAGGCCTGCTTGGCGGCGGCGTGACTGCGAACAGCGACATTCATTGTTGCTTCTATGCCTTGTCTTGTTCAGGCCGCCTTTGATTGGCGACGCGTTTCCTCCGCGACGGGCAGAGTTGCCAACCGCGCTTCCATTGCAAAATGACATAAATCAAGCCGCGATCAAACTACAACGCAGCGCCCCAGCTCCGCGCGGTCTGCAAGATCCAGTCGCGATAGAGCGTCAGCGGCGTGACCCCCGTCAATCCACCGCAGCCAGCCGCACCATTCGGTCCCGTCGACCAGCTGATGACGCCGACGAGTACGGCACCGTTCGGCTTGTCCTCGAACACCGGACCGCCGGAATCGCCGGTGCAGGCGCCGATTCCGTCGCGAACACCGTTAGTTACGGGATCGACCAGACGGATCTGGAAGGTGCCGGGCTGGCCGGTCGCAACGAGACCAGCAACCTTTGTCGTGCCGCCACTCTTGCCATCGCCGCGCACGGTGACACCGATACCGGCGATGGTGAAACGGCCGCCGACCTGGATTGGAATATTCGGCGCGCCGACCGGCACCGTCGATTTTCCCTTGAGTGGAATTTCCAGTTGCAGCAATGCCACGTCGGCAGTGGCGCGATGCGCCTGCATCGCCTGCATGTTGAAGCCTGGATGGGTCGCCACGGTGCGGACGTTCAGCAGTTGCGGCTGACCGTCAGCGCCGCGATCGACGATCTTGTAGTCGGCGCCGGGCTGTACGCAGTGGGCGACTGTCAGCACGACCTTCGGGGCGATCAAGCTGCCGGTACAGAAATTACCTCGCGAGCCGACGATGGTGACGACCGCGCGCGCGACGCCCTCCGTCTGCGGCGTGCCGCCGCCGACGATGGCATAGGCGGGCGTGGCAAGCAGCGGGGCGGACAAGATGAGAGTTGCAAGCTTCTTCATGGGAACAGACTCTGGCGTCGACAGCGAGGACGATGGGCGATTGCGTCGGACTAGTCCTTGCCGATAGCGCATGCTAGCCCTCCTGGAAAGCAATTGACGAGGGCCGGACATTGGCGATCGAGGCTGTGGTCTTTGATTTTGGCGGCGTGTTGACGAATTCGCCGTTCGAGGCATTCGCGCGATTCGAGACGGAGCGCGGCCTGCCCGTCGACATCATCCGGCGCACCAACGCCGCCAATCATCTGGAAAACGCCTGGGCCAGGTTCGAACGGGCCGAGGTCGACATTGAGACATTCGACAAGCTGTTCGCCGCCGAGTCGCTTGCTCTTGGCGCTGAAGTGCGCGGCCGGGAGGTGCTGCCTCTGCTTCAAGGCGATCTACGGCCGGAAATGGTCGAGGCCCTAAAGCGCATCAAGGCGCAATTCAAAACCGGCTGCATCACCAACAATCTGCCCGCCAACGCCATCGGCAGCATGACCGGGCGCTCACTCTATATCGCGGAGGTCATGGTGCTGTTCGACCACGTCATCGAATCCGCCAAGATCGGCCTGCGCAAGCCCGATCCGCGCATTTACCAGCTGATGGTCGAGACGCTGAAAGTCGATCCGAGGAACTGCGTTTATCTCGACGATCTCGGCGTCAATCTGAAGCCGGCGCGCGAGATGGGCATGACCACGATCAAGGTCACCAGCGGCGCCCAGGCGATCGCCGAGCTCGAGGCGGTGACGGGGATGAAGCTCTCCTAGCCCAACCTATTCCGCCGCCGCAGCGATCCGCTCGGGAAATGCAGCGGCGAGCGCAGCGCGGTCGGGCTTCAGCACACCGCGCTCGGTGATGAGGCCGGTAACGAGGCGCGCCGGCGTGACGTCGAAGGCGTAGTTCGCGACCGGCGAGCCATCCGGCACGATCCGCACCGTCTCCAGTCTTCCATCGGCTGTCCGGCCAGTCATGTCGGTAACCTCTGTGCCGCTGCGCTGCTCGATCGGAATGTCGCGAATGCCGTCATCGACCGCGAAATCGATCGTCGGCGACGGTAGCGCGACATAGAACGGCACGCCGTTGTCATGCGCGGCCAGCGCTTTCAAATATGTCCCGATCTTGTTGCAGACGTCGCCATTGGCGGCGACGCGATCGGTGCCGACGATGGCAAGATCGACCATGCCGTGCTGCATCAGGTGCCCGCCGGTGTTGTCAGGGATCACCGTGTGCGGCACGCCGTGATGGCCGAGCTCCCAGGCGGTGAGCGAAGCGCCCTGATTGCGCGGGCGGGTCTCGTCGACCCACACATGGATCTTGATGCCGCGCTCATGCGCGAGATAGATCGGTGCGGTCGCGGTGCCCCAATCGACGGTGGCGAGCCAGCCGGCGTTGCAATGGGTCAGCACGTTGACCGTCTCGCCCGGCTTCTTCTTCGCCACGATCGCCTCGATCAGCGCAAGGCCATTGGCCGCAATGCCGCGGTTGATCTCGATGTCCTGCTCGACGATCTCGTCGGCACGCGCGTAAGCCGCTTCGGCGCGTTCCAGCGGATCGATCGGCGCAAGTGTCGCGCGCATCTCGTCCAGCGCCCATTTCAGATTGATCGCAGTCGGTCGCGCCACGACCAGCGTCTCGTAGGCGCGCTTCAGGCCGGCATCGGAGGCATCCTCGCGCATGGCGAGCGCCATACCGTAGGCCGCGGTGGCGCCGATCAGCGGCGCGCCACGCACCAGCATGTCGCGGATCGCCACCGCCGCGTCTTCGCATGTGGTCAGGCGCGCGACGATGAACTCATACGGCAACCTGCGCTGGTCGATCGCGCCGACCGACCAGCCGTCGCGTTCGCGCCAGATGCTACGGAAATGCTTGCCGTCGACCTTCATGGCATTCTGCCTTTCGTCTCAACCGCGCAGGATGCGCCCGGCTACTGCATCGAGCTTCTTCAGAAGCTCGGGATCGCGTGCCTCGGGGGCGGTGATCAGCGCCGTGTCGAGTGCACGGTCCGAGCCAATCGGGCACGGCTCGTGCTCGCGCGGAAAATCCTTGGCCAGCCGCGCCACCAGCGTCTTCGCCTTGTCGGCATTCGAATTCAGCACGCGGATGATGTCCTGGACGGTGACGGCGTCGTGATCGGGATGCCAGCAGTCGAAATCCGTCACCATCGCGACCGTCGCGTAGCAAATCTCGGCCTCGCGGGCGAGCTTGGCCTCGGGCATGTTGGTCATGCCGATCACGGAATAGCCCAGCGTCTTGTAGGTCATGCTCTCTGCATAGGTGGAGAATTGCGGCCCTTCCATGCAGACATAAGTACCGCCGCGCGCGATTGCGATGCCCTCGGCCTCGGCAGCTGCGGCCAGGTGAATCCGCAGCCGCGGCGAGACCGGATGCGCCATCGACACATGCGCGACGCAGCCCCGGCCGAAGAACGAGCTCTCGCGCTTGTGGGTGCGGTCGACGAATTGGTCGACCAGAACGAACGTGCCGGGCGGAAGTTCCTCCCTGAACGAACCGCAGGCTGAGAGCGAGATCAGGTCGCTGACGCCGGCGCGCTTCAGCACGTCGATATTGGCGCGATAGTTGATGTCGGAGGGCGACAGCCGGTGACCCTTGTCATGGCGCGGCAGGAACACGATCGGCAGGCCTGCGATGGACCCGCGCCGCACGGGAGCCGAGGGCTCGCCCCAAGGGCTCCGGATCACCTCTTCGTGCGCGCCCTCGAGTCCCGGCAGGTCGTAGATGCCGGAGCCGCCGATGATGCCCAATACCGCCTGCGTCATATGTGCTTCACCCCGTTCGCCACCTGCGACAGGGTTAACCTATGCCAGTTTTGCGGCGGCTTTGGAACGGGGGTGGGAGGGGGCGCGCTGTGAGAGGCGCGAGGCGCCTGCCTCACTCTCACTGTCGTCCTGGCGAAAGCCAGGACCCATACCGCGGAATCTATCGCGAGCGGATCGTAGCAGTACCGGACGACCGATCTTCGTCAAACTACTCCCTGGGGTAACGGGTCCTGGCTTACGCCAGGACGACCCGGGAAACAGTTATACCGGGAACTAAGCCGCGGTCGCCAGTTGCAGCTGGGTCGCGACCATCCGTTCCAGCGTCTCGACGGACTGGAAATTCTCCGGCGTGATCTCGGACTGCGGAATGGTGAAGTCGAACTCGGCTTCGACGCTCAGCATCAGATTGACCATGTCCATCGAGGTCAGGCCGACATCGACGAGCCTGGTCTGCGGCGTGACATCCGCGGTGAGCGAGTTCTGCTCGAGGATGCCCTTCACCAGCTTGATGATGCGGTTGCGCAATTCGGTATCGAAGGCCTGCATCGGCGAATTCCCATCTGTCCATAAAAGGTCGGGCCGGTCGCCCGGTACGATGGGCACGACGGGCCGATCCCGCAATGGCCGCCACCATTACTTCGCGTTTCTTAGTAAACGATGACTCAGATTGTCTGGAATCCGAGCTTCTTCCAGAACCCTAACGCGATCGCGGAAATCCCGGTGATGCAAACAACCGGACCTTAACTGTTCATTCGGAATTCGGCTTTGTTTACCCTCTATTTCATCGACGAATTTGAATTAAATCCGTAGCCTCGTCTCACAAGCAAAGATGGCCGGAGGATTGCTTTAAGCGGCATCGCGAATGATGCCGGCGATCCTGAACGGCAAACCGGAGGCGGACGAGTATGAACGTGCGTGAAGCAGTCCTCACTGTCGACGAAACGCAGCCGAGTCTTCTCGAGCACGGCCCCTCCCTCGTCGAGCGCGCCGCGCGCACCGCCAACGTGGCTGCGGCCGACGCTGACGGGGTCGATCGCGACGCTCGCTTCCCGCACAAGGCTTTCGATGCCGCGCGTGAGCAGAAGCTGCTCGGCGTGATGATCCCGGTCGAGTTCGGCGGCTTCGGCGCCTCGATCTACGACGTCACCGACATCTGCTATACGCTGGGTCGCGCCTGCGCTTCGACCGCGATGATCTACGCAATGCACCAGACCAAGGTCGCCTGCCTCGTCAGGCATGGCCACGGCATTCCCTGGATGGAAACAATGATGCGCCGGGTCGCCCGCGACCAGTGGCTGCTCGCCTCGTCCACCACCGAAGGCCAGAACGGCGGAAACATCCGCGCCAGCGCGGCCGCCGTCGACCATGCCGGCGACACAGTTTCGCTAGTGCGCGACGCGACCGTGATCTCCTACGGTGCCGAAGCCGACGGCCTCGTCACCATCGCCCGCCGCGCCACCGAAGCTGCGGCCTCGGACCAGGTGCTGTTGGCACTCGCCAAGGACGATTATTCGCTGAAGCAGACGCAGGGCTGGGAAACGCTTGGCATGCGCGGCACCTGCTCGACCGGCTTCGAGCTGAAGGTCGATTGCCCCGCCGACCGCGTCTTCCCGGAATCCTACGACAAGATCCACGCCCAGACCATGACGCCATTCGCGCATCTGTGCTGGTCGTCGACCTGGGCCGGCATTGCTGCTGCCTCGGTCACGCGTGCGCAAGCCTTCGTCCGCAAGGCGGCCCGCACCGCCGGCGGACAGATGCCGCCGGCCGCGGCGCATTTCACTGCCGCAAAGATGTCGCTGGCAAAGCTTCGCGCGCTGATATCAGCCAATATCGACGCTTTCGCCAGCGCCGAGCATGACGAGCGTGCGCTTGGCTCGCTCGATTTCCAGTCCTCGATCACGCTGTTGAAGGTGCAAGCCTCCGAGCTCGCGGTCGAGACCGTGATGCACGCGATGCGCACTGCGGGTCTCTCCGGCTACCGTAACGACGGCGAGTTCACCATGGGCCGTCATCTGCGCGACGTGCTGTCGTCGCCGATCATGATCAACAACGACCGCATTCTGGCCAACGCCGCGACCTCGACGCTGATGAGCGGCGTACCGACAAGCCTTCGCGACTAACCAACAAGAACAAATTTCAGGACATCGACCCATGAACATTGCCGTCCTTCCCAACTCACCCGAGACCGCGCCTGAGATCGTTGACCCGCTCGATCATCTCGCCGAGAAGCTGTTCCACCGCATGGGCTCGGACGGCGTTTATGCTCGCACCGCCCTCTATGAGGGCGTAGTCGAGAAGCTCGCCGCGCTGATCACGAGCCATCGCGAAGCCGGCACCGAGGTGATGCGCTTCCCGCCGGTGATGAGCCGGGCTCAGCTGGAAAAGTCCGGCTACCTCAAGAGCTTTCCGAACCTGCTCGGCTGCGTCTGCGGCTTGCACGGCACCGAACGCGAGATCAACGCCGCGGTGAGCCGCTTCGATGCCGGCGGCGACTGGACGTCGTCGCTCTCGCCGGCCGACCTCGTGCTGTCGCCCGCCGCCTGCTATCCCGTCTATCCGATCGTCGCGAGCCGCGGCCAGTTGCCGAACGGCGGCCTGCGCTTCGACGTTGCGGCCGACTGCTTCCGCCGCGAGCCGTCAAAGCATCTCGATCGCCTGCAATCGTTCCGCATGCGCGAATATGTCTGCATCGGCACGCCCGATGACGTCGCCGATTTCCGCGAGCGCTGGATGGTGCGCGCGCAGGCGATCGCCCGCGATCTCGGCCTGACCTTCCGTGTCGATTATGCCAGCGATCCCTTCTTCGGCCGCGTCGGCCAGATGAAGGCGGTGAGCCAGAAGCAGCAACAGCTCAAGTTCGAGCTCCTGATCCCGCTGCGCTCGGAAGAGCAGCCGACTGCCTGCATGAGCTTCAACTATCACCGCGAGCATTTTGGCACGACCTGGGGCATCCACGACGCCAATGGCGAACCGGCGCACACCGGCTGCGTCGCGTTCGGCATGGACCGCCTTGCTGTCGCCATGTTCCACACCCACGGCACCGATCTCTCCGCCTGGCCCGCCAAGGTGCGGGACATCATGGGCATGCAGCCGCTAACTCCAGTCGATGCCCACGGCGAAGGCTGGCGCTAGAGCATGATCCGGAAAAGTGTGAAGCCGCTTTCCGCCGAGATCATGCTCAAAAGATAAACTCCACGGGGCCGACCATTTCCACGGGTAAGACGAGCGTGATCCACACCAAGGTCCGATGTCGCGAGATCAGCGAGTCCGATGTCGACGCCATCGCGGACTTGCTGACGCGCGGCTTCGTCGGCCGCTCGCGCAACTACTGGATCCAGGGACTGCGCCGGCAAGCCTTCCGGCCGGTGCCGGACGGCTATCCGCGCTTCGGCTACATGCTCGACAATGACGGCGAACCGGTCGGCGTGCTGCTGCTGATCTACACCACGCGCAAGGACGGCGAGGAGACCGCCATCCAGTGCAACCTCTCGAGCTGGTATGTCGAGCCGGCCTACCGCAATTACGCGCCGCTGCTGACCAAGATCGCGCAACGGCACAAGCACGTGACCTATCTCAACATCAGCCCGGCAGTGTGGACCTGGCCGATCATCGAGACGCAGGGCTTTCGCGCTTATTGCCGCGGCCTGTTCTTCACGGTGCCGGCGCTGTCGCGCGCCCCGCGCTGGAGCAAGATCGAAGTCATCTCCCCGCACACCAAGCAGATCGAAGGCCTGTCCGAGGCCGAGACCGAGCTGCTGACGCGGCATGCGCGCTATAATTGCCTGAGCCTGGTCTGCCGCACGCCGAAAGGCGTCTTCCCCTTCATCCTGCAACCGGTGCGCATCCGCCGCGGTTTCATCGCACCACCGGCGATGCAGCTGATCTACTGCCGCAGCGCCGCCGAATACACTGCCTGTGCCGGCCGCATCGGCCGGCTGCTGCTGCGGCTCGGCAAGATCGCCGTGATCATTGATTCCAACGAGCCCATCCCCGGCCTTGCCGGTATTTATACGGAACGGCGCGGCCGCAAATATTTCAAGGGCCCGCATCGCCCGCGGCTGGCCGATCTCACCGATACGGAACTCGTGCTCTACGGGCCGTAGGAGACTGCGCTTTAGCCCAATACTCGGTATCGCACGGTTGCGGCTGCACTTTCCGCATCAGTAGTCACCCTCCGTAAACTACAGCGCTTAATGGAATTTTCCCGCCTCTTCGCTACGCTCAGTGGCTGAATGACGTTGCGTCAAGGCTATTGCCGCCGAGATCCCGCCGATCCCATGACGTCGAACCGCGACAACGAGCTCGGTGCAGACTGCGAGCAAGGCCAAAAGGCCCTACTCTCGCTAAGCCAGCTTGCGCTCGACGGCATGGAACAGGGCGTCTGCGTCTACGACGCCGACAACCGGATCATGCTGGTCAACACGCGTTACCTGACACTGTTCAACATGTCGGCCGACGTCGTCAGGCTCGGAACGAGCTACCGCGACGTGCTCGCTCACAGCGCGGCGCGCGGAAATATCCCGGCGAGTGAGCTCGACGCGCTCTATGCTTCGCGAATCGCATTGATCGCGGCCGGCAAGCCATTCCGAACCCGGCAGACGCTCGCGAGCGGCCTTGTCATCACGCTCGAGCTGAAGCCGCTTCCCGACGGCGGCTGGATGACGATCTGCGATGACGTCAGTCGCCTCGCCCGGCTTGAGGTCGAGCTGCAACTCCAGACCGAGCGCAGCCAGCACGCGCTCGCCCACATGTCGCACGGTCTCATCATGTATGACGCCGACGGCCGTGTCGTCGTCTGCAACGAGCGCTTTCTGCAATTCTACGATCTCGACCCCAACATCGTGAAGCCGGGTCTCGCGCACAGCGCGGCGATCGATTACTGGCTGTCGCGCGGCAACAGAGCGGACTTGCCTGACGACGAGTTCCGCGACGGCCGGATCAACGACGTCCGGACCCGGAGCCCGAAAACCGTTCTGGTGACATGCTTTGACGGCCGAAAAGTGCAGGCCGTTTCCCGCTTCATGCCCGACGGCGGCTGGGTCACCGTGCACGAGGACGTCACCGAGCGGCTGCAGCATGAAGAGACGCTGAAGCAGCAAAACCTCATGCTGGATGCCGCGCTCGAAAACATGGCGCATGGTCTCGCGTTCTACGATAGCGACATGTGCCTGCGCATCTGCAATTCGACCTATCAGGAGATTTACCGGCTATCGCCGGAGGAGAGCAAGCCCGGCACGCATCTCTCCGAGCTGATCGAGCGGTCGATGGCGAACGGCGCCTTCGCCTCCGAAGACAGCCCGCAGCAGATTCTGGAAGCCGCGCGCGCGCGGATCGCCAGCGGCGACACCTCACCCACGCGTCGGCGCATGTCGAACGGCACGACCATCTCGGTGCGCTATTGCGCATTGCCCGAGGGCGGCTTCGTCGCCACCTATGAGGACATCACCGAACGCGAGCGCGCGGTCGAGGAGCTGAGCGAGCAGTATCGCCGCTTCGATGCGGCGCTGAACAACATGAGCCAGGGCCTGTGCATGCTCGATACGAGCCTGCACGTGATCGTCTGCAACCGCCGCTACATCGAGATGTACGGCCTGTCGCCCGACATAGTGAAGCCGGGCGTCTCGATGCGCGAGATCATGGAGCATAGCTGCTCGCTCGGCATTCATCCGAACATGACCGGCGCCAAGCTCTACGCCGACTATGTCGAGCGGCTGTGCGAGGGCGAGCACACGTTGCATCGCCATTTGAGCGACGGCCGCATCATCAAGCTCAATCACAAGCGGATGGAGCATGGCGGCTGGGTCGTCACCTATGAGGACGTCACCGAGCGTCACAAGGCCCAGGCGCGCGTCGCGCATATGGCACAGCACGATTCGCTGACCGATCTGCCCAACCGCACGCTGTTCCGCGAAAAGATGGGCGAGGGATTGAGTCAGGTCGCGATTGCCGGCGGCGCCATGGCCGTGCTGTGCTTCGACCTCGACAATTTCAAGACCGTCAACGACCGGCTCGGCCACGCCGCCGGCGACCGGTTGCTGCGTTGGGTCGCGGCGCAGCTGAGGGAGAATGTCGGCGAGCAAGACACCGTCGCCCGCCTCGGCGGCGACGAGTTCGCCGTGCTCCAGCGCGGGCCGCAGCCGCAATCGGCGGAGCGCTTGGCACGACGCCTGGTCGAGGTCATCGGCCACCCGCCGCCGCTGGAAAGCCAATCGATCCATGTCGGCGTCTCTGTCGGCATCGCGATCGCGCCCGATCACGGGTTAGATGCCGACGAGCTGATGAAATGCGCCGACCTTGCGCTGTACCAAGCCAAAGCCAGGGGGCGCGGCGCCTATCAGCTGTTCGAGCCCGAGATGGAGGAGGAGGCGCGCAGCCGGCACGCGCTCGAGCATGATCTGCGCGGCGCGCTGGAAGCCAGCCAGTTCCACCTGGTGTTCCAGCCGCAGGTGCGGCTCGACACCACCGAGCTGACCGGCTTCGAGGCGCTGCTGCGCTGGAAACATCCCTCGCGCGGCTTCGTCTCGCCGGCCGAGTTCATTCCCATCGCCGAAGAGAACGGACTGATCGTTCCGATCGGCGAATGGGTGCTGCGCACCGCCTGTGCGACAGCCGCCTCTTGGCCCGACATCACGGTCGCGGTGAACCTGTCACCGCTCCAGTTCCGCTCGCGCGGACTGGTGGCGATGGTGACGAGTGCGCTTGCAGAGGCAGGCCTGCCGCCGCAGCGGCTCGAGCTCGAGGTCACAGAGACGGCGCTGCTCGACGACAGCGAAGCCACGATCGAGATCCTGCATCAGCTGCGCGCCCTCGGCGTGCGCGTCAGCCTCGACGATTTCGGCGTCGGCTATTCCTCGCTGAGCTACTTGCGCAAATTTCCGTTCGACCGCATCAAGATCGACCGCTCCTTCGTCGGCACGCTCGGCGAAAGCCCCGAGAGCGTCGCCATCGTCCGCACCATCGCGAGCCTCGGCTCGGTGCTCGGCGTCGAGACCACGGCGGAAGGCGTCGAGACGATCGAACAACTCGACTTCGTCCGCGAATGCGGCTGCACCGCAGTGCAGGGCTATTATTTCGGCAAGCCGTGTCCAGCGGCCGAGGTCGGACGCACCATCGAGCGCCTCACCGCGGTCCGCCGCGTGGCGTGAGCCTCTTCCCTCGTGAATTTTCGCGAAAACAACCCCATGCACAGTAGAATTGGGATTGATTTCAAAGAAGAAATTCAGCTTGCCGCAGGCAATGCGCTATCCGGCGGCGTGCCCCACGGGCGATCGGCTGACGCCAGCCCGATCAGCCGACCCTGGATGTAATCGCAGCCCCAATCGCGCAGCATGTCGGCGGCTTCCTCGTCCTGCACCCATTCGGCCACCGTCTCGATGTCGAGGCGGCGGGCAAGGTCGATCAGGGTCTGCACGAAAGCGCGGTCGTCGGCGGAGCGGGTGATGTTCTGCACGAAGGCGCCGTCGATCTTGACGATGTCCACGCCGAGCTTGCGCAGATTGCGGAACGAGGTGTAGCCGGCGCCGAAATCGTCGATGGCGATGCGGCTGCCGAAATTTTTCAGCTGCGTGACGAAGCCACGAACGTCGTCGATGTCCTGGATCGCGACCGTCTCGGTGATCTCCACGATCAGCCGCTCGGCGACGCCGGGATGCGCGCGCATTAGCGATTCGATTCCCGCCCACCAGTCCGGATCCATCGTGGTATCAGGCGAGATGTTGAGGCTGAGCCGGATGTCGGGCACGGCCGCGAGCTCGGCGACCACGAGCTCGAGCACGCGATGATCGACGAGACGGATGAGGCCGAGCCGCTCGGCCACCGGCACGATGTCGGGCGCGAGCAGCACCTGGCCGTCGCCCTGGTCCATCCGCACCAGGCATTCGTGGAACGCACCCTCGCGCGTGGCCGCCGAGACCACCGGCTCGTAAGCGAGCTTGATGCGGCGCTCGTTCAGCGCCGTGACGATCTCGTCGGTGACGCGGATGTTGACGCGGCGCTGGGCGTCGCGCTCGGCGTTCGGCCGCCAAGTGGCGAACGAGCCGGCGCGGCGGCGTTTGGCGGCATCCAGCGTCTCATGAGCGCGATTGATCGCCTCATCGGTATTGCGCGCATAGCGCGGCAGGCTGACCGCGCCGATCGAGACGGTGACCGAGACCGGGCCCGATCTGGTCGGCACCACCTCGTCACGGATGCCGACGAGAAAACGCGCGGCGGCGATGTTCATGTCGTCAACGGTGCAGTTCTTCAGGATCAGGCCGAACTTGTTGCCGGAGAAACGGCCGAGCACGTCACCGCCGCGCAAGCGCGCGCGAATGCGCTTGGCGACATCGAGGATCACGGCATCGGCAACGTCGAAGCCGAATGCGTCGTTGACGCGCGCGAGATGATCGATGCCGACCAGCATGAAGGCCGCGGTCGAGCGGAAGCGGCTCGTCTCCTCGATCGCTTCGGCCAGCGCCGCGATTAGATGGAAACGATTGAATTCGCCGGTGAGCGGGTCGAGCCGGGCAAGCTTCGTCAGCTCCTCGTCGCGGGCGTGCCGCTCATTGTTGATGCGGACGGAGCCGATCGCGCGCACCGGGCGGCCGTCGGCACCGGCGAACCAGCGGCCGGTCTCCTCGATCCAAACCACGGGATCGGAGGCGCTCATGCGTACGCCATATTCGACCCGGTAGGGCGTGCCGTCGGCGCCGTGCACGGCCGTTGTCTGCGCCAGCGCGGCGCTCCGCAGCGACTGTGCGGGCTCGATCAGCCTGGCGAACTCGGCGCCGGTCGCAAGCCGTTCGGCGGGAATGCCGGGGAAAACCGCGCCAGCCTGCTCGCCCCAGACGATGGAGTCGCTGGCGATATCCCAAACGAACACGGCCTGGCCGAGGGTGGCCAGGATTTCGGAGGCTTGCGGCAATGCTGGGGTCAAAAGCGCCTCGTTTCGGGACAGCGGGGAGTCCTGAGCCGGCACAGGATACGGCCAGATTCGCCTGCAACCCTAGGCAAAGTTCATAAACAATTTGGAAACCACGTTCCCGGGCGCCCTGGAACGGAATAGGCTTGGCCGGCATAGGCCTTGCGAGACCATCACATGCACCGGCGCCAGCGTCCCAAAACGCGCCAGTTCAACCGAATCAGCGGTGTTGCGATGGTGAATGCGGATCAGATCGAAGAAACAACGCGGGAAGCGAGTACCGCGCTGGTACCGCTGACGCCGGTTTTGCAGTGGGTTCGCAAGGTGCCGCTGACGCGCCCCGATCCGAGCTTCGTCACCCAGCTGATCGCCAATGCCGAGCACCTGCCCCAGGCAAGCCGGCTGCGCCGCGGCTCGTCCGAGGACGTGCGCATGGCCTATGACGGCAAGCGCCCGCTTCCCAGCGTCACTTCGCGCACGCGGCAGGTGGCGTAACGCCGATCAGCGCGGCTCTTCGGGCGATGACGGGGTGCCGTTGCCCGGCTGCAAATGCGGCGAAGGAATTTCCGGTGACGGCGCGATGCCTGGCACAGGCTTCGGCGCGGGGTGATCCATCAAAACGGATTCGGCAACCGATTGCGCCGACGGCAGCGGCGGCTCAGGCTGCGCTGCGGATGCGGGACCGAGCTTCGGCTCGAACATCGTCGCTGGCGGCGGAGCCTCGGTCTGGCGCCTCGCCTTGCGCGGGACCGCAACGGTCTCCGCGGCGACGTAAGCGATGCGGCGGCGCGCGCGCTGGGCGATGCCGCCGAGGAAGTCGGCCATCGCGAGCAGCACCAGCAGGAAATAGGTGGAGTTGCCGAATTTGGGCCACATCACGAATTCGGCGGCGGCCGCGCCGAAGATGATCAGCGACAGCAGATGATCCATCAGGAATTTCGCGCCGGGACGCGCGCCCTTGACCACTTCGAGCAGCAGCAGCAGCACGCCTAGCGCCAGCAGCAGATCGGCAAGCGTGACCGGCCAGGTCTCGCCCGTGATCATCGGCACCTTGAACAGCACGTCCGAGAACGACACGCTGGGCATCAGAAAGGCGATGATGTTGTAGACCGCGAGCGGAATCAGAAGCAGCGGGAAACCGACCATCGGCAAAGCGCCTTTTCGATCAAGATGTCCGGGCAAGACAATGCGACGGCGAACCATTCGCTCCGCCGCCACCGTCATATCTCATGGATTGGCCGAAATCAGGCCGGTCACGTCATCCTGATTGAGGATAAGGCTGCCTGAGAAGAAGTCCCGTCTCAGGACTCTTTCTTCTTCAGGACCTGACGGCCCTTGTACATGCCGGTCTTGAGGTCGAGATGGTGCGGACGACGGAGCTCGCCGGAGTCCTTGTCTTCCACATAGGTCGGCTTCTTGATGGCATCTGCCGAGCGGCGCATGCCACGGCGCGACGGCGAAGTTTTTCGTCTCGGAACGGCCATTTCAGTATCCTCTAGGGATTGGTGTTCATCCGGGCATCGTCCGCGAAGGGACGGCTCAGCACCCGCAATACGAGGCGAGCTGAATGCCGATCAAGGCCGGGCTTATAGAGGAAGGCCGGCAGTAAAGCTAGGGTTCTCGGAGCGAAAATATGCCCGAAAAGGGCCCGAAATCAGCGATTTTCCCGCCAACAAGTCAAAAGCGAGGAGGCCTGCCCCCTCGCCACATAGGTCCCGGCCAACCGCCGGACGCCCGGGCCCGGGACCCTGGCGCTGCGTTTGACCGGATTCGGCAGGATCGAGGCCAAAAGGGCCGCCTCTCGGGGGGAGAGATTTGCGGCCGATTTGCCGAAGGCATAGGCGCTGCCCGTCTCCACTCCAAACTGGCCCTGGGGACCGAGCTCAGCGATGTTGAGGTAAATTTCCAAGATCCGGTGCTTGGGCAGGACGAAATCGATCCACAGCGCCAGCGGAAACTCCAGCGCCTTGCGGATGAAATCCCGGCCCTGCCAGAGAAACAGGTTTTTCGCGACCTGCTGGGTGATGGTCGAGGCACCGCGGAACGGGGTGCCGTCCTCCTGGGCATCGTCGATCGCCTCGCGCAGCGCGCCCCAATCGATACCGTGGTGCTTGCAGAAATGGGCGTCCTCGGCCGCCACCACCGAGCGCGGCAAATAAGGCGACATCGCCGGCAGATCGATCCATTCGCGATGCATCGGCGCGCCGGTCAACGAGCGCCAGGCCATCAGCGTCGAAACGGGATGACCGGTGCGGTAGAACGGCGCGATCAGATAGGGCGCGAGAACCATGACCGCGAGCGCGACCAGCAGGATTTTAACGATGCGCAAATCGACCTTTCCTGCGCGAAATGAAACGTGACCGCGGATCACGCCATTAAGTCTGTGATAATTCTGGCGTTTTCCAGCACTTTTTAGGTCTTCCAAACGATTGACTGGAACGGGCGCATAAAGGATTGTCCGGCCGAATTTTAGTTCTGGAGCCTTTCTTGATGACCGGCACGTCCCCGTCCTATTTCGCAAAACGCCTGGACAAGACCGCTGATGATACCGAAGCCCTGCTCGAGCGCCTTTTGTCGGACGATATCCTGCACGATGAGATCGCCCGGCCCAAGCGACTGATGGACGCAATGCGCTATTCGAGCCTGAACGGCGGCAAGCGCCTGCGGCCGTTCCTGGTGGTCGAGAGCGCGGCCGTGTTCGGCGTTCCGCGCGAGGCCGCGCTGCTCGCCGGCGCCGCGCTTGAGTGTATCCACTGCTACTCGCTGATTCATGACGATTTGCCGGCGATGGACAATTCGGACCTGCGCCGCGGCCGGCCCACCCTGCACAAGAAGACCGACGATGCGACCGCGATCCTCGCCGGCGACGGCCTGTTGACGCTCGCCTTTGACATCATCACCCGCGACGAGATCCATCGCGACGCCAATGTGCGGCTCCTGCTCGCGCGCGCCCTGGCACGCTGCGCCGGTATCGGCGGCATGGTCGGCGGCCAGATCCTCGACCTCGCCGGCGAAGGCCGCTTTGGCGGCAACGAACCGATCAATGTCGCCCGCATTCAGCAGATGAAGACCGGCGCGCTGCTGCGCTATGGCTGCATCGCCGGCGCGATCCTCGGCCAGGCCTCGAAGGCGGAATACCAGGCGCTCGACGATTACGGCCGCGCGCTCGGCGAGGCCTTCCAGATCGCCGACGATCTGCTCGACGTCGAAGGCGATGCGGCAGCGCTCGGCAAGCCCTCGGGCCAGGACGCCGCGCTCGGCAAAACCACCTTCGTCACCCAGCTCGGCATCGAGGGCGCCAGGCAGCGCGTGCGCGACCTGCTCGCACGTGCCGACAGCGCCGTCTCGATCTTCGGCGACCGCGCCGCCGTGCTGCAAGCGGCCGCGCGCTTCGTCGCCGAACGGAAGAGCTAGTAACTGCGGTCTCCTTCACCTCTCCCGTTTGCGGGAGAGGTCGGCGCGAAGCGCCGGGTGAGGGCTCTCTCCTCTTGGGGGTCTCGATTGTGGAGACAGCCCTCTCCCCGACCCTCCCCCGCAAGCGGGGGAGGGAGCACACCGCCGCCGCGGCCACGGCAAATTTCGTTCCCGGGAGCATTAGCAGCGATGGAAAGAGAAGACCCCGTCCTCGCCCGCTTCCGCCAGATGTCGCGGCCGATGCGGCTGATCTACATGCGGCCGCGAACCTTCATCTCGCTCGGCGTCGGCATCCTCGTCTGCCTGCTCGTGCCCGGTTCGCACCGGCTGGTGACGCGGCTCTTGTTCGGCTGGGATGCGCTGATCGCGGTCTATCTCGTGCTGGTCTATACGATGATGCTGCGCAACGATCACCAGCATATCCGTCGTAGCGCTGCGATGCAGGACGACGGCCGTTTCGTGATCCTGCTGGTGACGGCGATCGGCGCCTTCGCGAGCATCGCGGCCATCGTCTCCGAGCTCGGCGCGCATCGCGGCGCCGCAGAGCTGACCCTCGCGATCACCACCATCGCGCTGTCCTGGGCCGCCGTGCACACGACCTTCGCGCTGCATTACGCTCACGATTATTACCGCCACCCGCTCGGCGGGCTGCAATTCCCGAGCGGCGAGAAGGAAGATCACGCCGACTATTGGGACTTCGTGTATTTCTCTTTCGTGATCGGCATGACCGCGCAGGTCTCGGACGTCGGCATCACCGACAAGACCATCCGCCGCACCGCCACCGCGCACGGCATCGTCTCCTTCATCTACAACACAGCCCTGCTGGCGCTGACGGTGAACATCGCGGCGAGCGCGATCGCGACCTGATCCCCGCCCTCAGTTGCAGACCTCGACATTGGCATCAACGTGAGGGCCGCCGCCACCGCGATATTCGAGGTGGCAGCCGCGCTGGACCGGACGGCAGAGAAGATCGTTGCAAAAAATCTGACCACTGCCGCCCGAGGCGCGACCCGCGCCGGCCGCCGCGGTTGCGGCCGCACCGTAGCCGCGCGCTGCGGCACCGCTCTGCGGCCGCTGCCGTGCGCGGCGATCCTCGCCATCGTCGCCCCGCGAGGTGGCAGGCTTCGACGGTGCAGTCTTTGCGGCACGCTGCTTCTCGCATTCATTGTCATCGTTCAGCACGTAGCCGTCGCCACACACGACCTTGGTGCACTTGTCGCCCTCGGCCTTGAAGCCGTGATTGCAGACCAGAGGGCAGACGCGCGACTGCTTGGATTTGACCGCGTCGAGCGCATCCGAACTCGCCACCTTCACGTCGAGCTTGGTACCGGCATAGCGGTTGAACTGCGACAGCGAGCGCTGCGAAGACGTGCTCCAATTGCCGTCGGCCTGACCTGAGAAACAGCCGACCCGGCGGAGCTCGGTCTGCACCGAGCGGCTGAGATCGGCCGGCGTGGCAGTGGGCGCCAGCGCGGCGACATCGGTCCCGGCGGGGCTCGCGGTATTGGCGGGCGCAGCGCCCGGCGCCGCAGCGGCGAGATTGACGCGCTGCTGCTCGGCTGCGGCAGCCTGCTGTTGCGCCTGCTCCTTGGCCTTTTGCGCGGCAAGCTGGGCCTGCTCGGCCGCCTTCGCGTCGGCCGCGGCCTTGGCCTGCGCGTCCTTCTGCGCACCCAGCGCGGCGAGACGATCGCGCTCGGCCTCGGCCTGCTTCGCCTTCTCGATCGCCGCCGCATGAACCTGCTCGGCCTGGATTTTGTCGAGCTGGAGCTTGGCGAGGTTCGCATAGAAGCCGTCCGGGTGCTGGGCCAGGAAGGCTTCCCAAGCCGGCTTGTTGCCGACCTGGAGCGCGAGTTCATAATCGCGGCGCATGTCGGCCTGCGGATTCACCGCGGGCGCCGTCGCAGTCACGGGCGCGGCCTTGATCGGCACCAGCGGCACGTCTTCGCCGCCGAGCGAGCCGTAGACGAACGGCTCCTGCTTGTTGCCGGTCGACTTGAGCACGTCGTCGCGCACGAAGCCGAAGGCACGGCGGACATCGAGGCCCGGAGTCGTCAGATGCTTCGACAGCGCGATCGTAAACGGGCTGTTGGCGCCGTCGCCATCCTGCGCCGTAAAGCCGGCTTTGGCCGAATAGGCAATCAGCGTGTTGGAGCTGGTCGGCTCGACCTGGGCCAGACCACGGCCGATGCTGCGCGAGGCAAGCGTGCGCTTCATGGTCCTGCCGAACGGATTGTCGCGGCAGGCATCGAGGATCACCAGGCGAAGCTGCTTGGCCGGCTCGACTGCGACCAGAACGCGGTCGAGCGAGAGCGCTTCGTCATAGACGTCGGTGTCGCGCTCGAGCCTGGCATCGACCGGGATCAGATAGTTGGAGCCTTCGACCTCGATGCCGTGGCCGGCATAGTAGACCACGGCGATGTCGGCATCGCGGGTCGCATCGGCGAAGTCGCGCAACACGCGTCGCGTGTCGAGCGCAGTTAGGTCGTGACGGGAATCGACGACGTCGAAGCCGGCGTCCTTCAGCGTCTTCGCCATCACCGCGCCGTCGTTGACGGGATTGGCGAGCGGCGGCGCGTGCTGATAGGCCGCGTTGGCCAGCACCAGCGCGACGCGCTTTCCGGCAAAGGCGGGCTCGGCGCCGAACATCAGCGCGACAGCGAGGAGCAATGGGCAAAGCCTGAACAAGTTGCGCATGACACGATGTCCAAAAGTTCGGGGCAGTTCACACCCTCCGGGGTAGCCTTAGCAAGATCCGCCGGCAGCGCTTGTGATGGAGGTCACGAAGACAGTCCCGGCGACACGCCGTGGAACTCTTTTTATTAGTCGCGCCAGTGCGTTGGCGGTTCGCCGCGAAATGCGCACGGGCTGACTTTCCCTAGGCGTCCCCGACGTGCCCCCGAAACTGCGGCAGATTGTCGTGATCTCGTGCCATGGCGCAACACACCCATAGCGCAGTTTGATGTGTACGACTAAGTTCGCGCCAACCCATCATTCAAAGGGATGCCCCATGAGCCCAAATCGATCGAGCGTCGAAGCCGTCGTGCAATCCTATTTCGACGGACTTTACGAGGGCGATGCCGAAAAGCTCGGCGACGTCTTCCATCCGTCCGCCGACCTGCGCTGGGTGGAAAAGGGCGAGCTGAAGATCCTGACCGTGCCCGACTGGCTCGCCTGGGTCCGCAAGCGCCCTTCCGCGAAGACGGAAGGCAAGCCGCGCGAGGATTTCATCGTGACGATCGACCGTTCGGACGACAAGACTGCCTTCATCAAGGTCAAATGCCAGCTGCCGCCGCGCTTTTTCACGGATTATCTGGTCGCGATGAAGCTCGCCGACGGCTGGCAGATCGTGTCGAAATCGTATCGGTATGATCTGAAGGAGTGAGAAGGCGCGGCTGCCCGAAATCGGGCGCACTCGTTCCTCACTCTCCGTCATTGCGAGCGCAGCGAAGCAATCCAGAATCCCGCCGCGGAGACAGACTGGATTGCTTCGCTGCGCTCGCAATGACGATGCGGATGAAACATCCGCAGCCTCTCCCGCCTTCCTCTCCGAAAGTCGCCCCATGCATCTTGACCGTCGCTCTCTCCTCGCGTCGCTGTGCTGGATAGCTGCTTCTCCCGCGTTCGCCGCGGAGGCGCCGCCGGAGCTCGAATCCTACGAGCGCGAGAGCGGCGGACGGATCGGGGTTTATGCGGAGAATCTCGCCACGGGCGCAAAACTCACCTGGCGCGCCGACGAGCGCTTCGTGATGTGCTCGACGTTCAAGGCTTCGCTCGCGGCCTGCGTGCTGGCGCGGGTCGATCGCGGCGAGGAGCAGCTCTCCGCGATGATCTCTTACGGTAAGGCCGATCTGCTGGAGTACGCGCCGGTCGCGAAACAGAACCTATCGGCCAGCGCGATGTCGGTCGCGGATATGTGCAAGGCGATCATCGAGCTCAGCGACAACACCTGCGCCAATTTGCTGCTGGCGCGGGTCGGCGGCCCCGCCGCGCTCACCGCGTTCTGGCGGTCGATCGGCGATCCCATTTCACGGCTCGACCACAACGAGCCCGAGCTCAACCGCTCGCCGCCCGGCGATCCCCATGACACCACGACGCCGGCAGCGATGGCCGGTAGTCTGAAGCGGCTGGTGACGGGCGGAGCGTTGTCGCCGGCTTCGAAGGTCCAGCTCACAGAATGGATGGTGGGCTGCAAGACGGGCGCGAACCGGCTGCGCGGCGGCCTGCCGTCAGGCTGGAAAATCGGCGACAAGACGGGCAATAACGGCAAGGACGCGTCGGGCGATATCGCGGTCGCCTGGCCCAAACCCGATGCGCCGATCGTGATCGCGGCCTATACCCAGGGCGGCACGCCGAATGCGGCGCAGCTCGACGCGGTGTTCGCGCGCATCGGGCGCATGGTGGCGGAGCGACTGGCCTAGCGGGGCCACATTGACCTCTTGGCTGCTTCCAGGCCAAGACAGGCCATGATCGCGGCGCAATTTCAGACCTTTCTCATCCTGCTCGCCGTGCTGGCCGGCACGGCGCTGGCCGCGCGCCGGTTCAATGTCGCGCCGGCCATCCTGTTGATGCTCGCCGGCGTTGGGCTCGCTTTCGTGCCGGGCATGCCGCCGGTGGAACTGCCGCCCGAACTGGTGCTGCTGATGGTGCTGCCGCCGCTGATCTACTCGGCGAGCGTCGCGATGAGCTGGCGCGAGTTCAGGAACAATTTGCGTCCGATCGTGCTGCTCGCGGTCGGTGCGGTGATCTTCACCGCGGCGATGGTGGCAGCTGCGACCCACTACGTGATCGGCCTACCCTGGAGCATCGGCTTCCTGCTGGGCGCCATCGTCGCGCCGCCGGACGTGGTGGCGCCGCTGGCGATCGCGCGCCGCCTGAACATGCCGCGCCGGCTCCTGGTCGTCCTCGAGGGCGAAGGGCTCGCCAACGACGCCACCGCGCTGATCCTCTACCGCTTCGCGCTTGCCGCGATCATGGTCGGACATTTCTCGCTGCCGCTGGCCACAGGCGAATTTTCCCTGATCGTCGCCGGTGAGATCGCCTTCGGCATCGGTGTCGGCTGGCTCTCTCTCCGGTTTCGCAAATGGTCCTGCGATCCGCAGGTCGAGCTGACGCTGTCGCTGATCACGCCCTACGTGTCCTACTGGCTGCCCGAGCATGTCGGCGGCTCCGGCGTGATCGCCACCGTCGCTTGCGGCCTCTATGTGAGCTGGAACGGCCCGCTGCTGATTTCGGCATCGACGCGCCTGCAAGGCATCTTCTTCTGGGACCTCATCATCTATCTGATCGAGGGCTTGCTGTTCCTGCTCACCGGCTTCCAGATGCGCGCGCTCTACGAGAAGTCGAAGGCGTTCCCGCTCGACGACATCATGATCGCAACCGCCGTGGTGATGGTCATCATCGTTCTTGCGCGCTTCGCCTGGCTCTATCCCGCGACCTATCTGCCGCGGATGCTCAGCAAGTCGCTGCGCACGCGCGATCCGTCGCCGCCCTGGCAATGGCCGTTCGCGCTCGCGTTCACCGGCGTTCGCGGCGCGGTGTCGCTGGCGGCCGCGCTGGCGCTGCCGTTTACGCTGCCCGGCGGCGAGGCCTTCCCGTATCGCGACCTGATCCTGTTCGTCGCCTTCGGCGTCATCTTGATCACACTGATCGGCATCGGCCTGACCCTGCCGGCGGTAGTGCGCTGGCTCGGCATCGCAGAAGCAGGCCGCAGCGAGCATGTCGCCGAGCACGAGGCCGAGATCGCGGCGCGGCGCCAGGCGCTCGACGCCGCGTTGCGCTCGCTGGATGCGTTGACTGAAGAGAAAGAGGTGTCGGACGAGGTGATGCGGCTCTTGCGCGCCCGCCACGAAATCCGCGTCAACCAGCTTCCGGATTCGCTCGATCCCACCCACCACGACGTCTCCGCCGCCGGCACCGCACTGACCAGGGAGCTGATCGCCGCCGAGCGCAAATTCATCCATGATCTCCTGCGCGACGGGCAGATCACCGACGAGACGCGGCGGAGGATCGAACGCGACCTCGATCTGGAGGAGGCGAGCCTGGCGAACCGGGAGCATCAGGGGGCGCCGCTGTAGGGCGTGCAAGTCGCCGCGCCATCTGCTATTATTGCAGGATGACCAAGCAAGCTCTTGAGATATTGTTGGAACGTGTGTCGGCCTGGCCTGAGGAGGCTCAGGAAGAGCTGATGCGGTCCGTGACCGACATCGAAAATAGGCATCTCGGCATCTACCGGCTCAGCGACGACGAACGAAATGCCGTACGTCGCGGCCTGAAGGATATGCGTGAAGGGCGGCTGGCAAGCGACGACGCGATCGCCGCTGTTTTCAGTCGCTACAGCGCATGAGAGTACGCTGGTCCGAAAGCTCGCTTTCGGACATCGACGACATATTCTCACATAGCCACGAACACAATCGAACGGCTGCGGCTGCGGTGGTTGAGCGCATCAAGGCCGTCGCCAGCCTCCTCCAGGATTTTCCCGAGGCTGGTCATCTCACGGACGAACCTGGTGTCCGCATGTTCCCAACCGTTCGCTACCCTTATCTCGTCTTTTACACTGTCAATCCTGATGATGCCGAGATCGTGATTCTCCACGTGCGCCATGGAGCTCAGGAACGTCGGCCTTAGCATCGTACACCTACCGCTTCTCGCAATATGTCCGCATCGCCGTCACCACGGCCGCGGCAATCAGCTCCTGCCGCTCCGGCGAATTCATCGCCATCTCCTCGTCGCGGTTGATGATGGAGCCGGCTTCGAGCAACACCGCGGCGTTGTTCGTACGCGAGAGCACGACGAGCCCGTCATAGCGGTAGACGCCGACGTCCTTGTCGAGCAATGGATGCCGGTAACGGCCCATCAGCGGCAGACTGTATTGTGTGGCGTATTGCAGGCCTTTCTCCTTCAACTCCCTGCCGAGCAACCGGGCGAAGGCGAGGCTGGCAGCGAAGCGCGGATTGCGTGCGGACACGAACAGCGAATAACCGCTGAAGCGGTCGCTGAAATAGCTTCTGCCGCCCTCGAATTCCCATTCCTCCAGCATCTTGTCCGGGACGGAATCATGGTGGATCGACAGGAAAAAGTCGGCGTGCGCAGCATTGGCGGTGGCGACGCGCTTGAGCAGGCTGGCCCGCGCCTTGCCTTCGGTCACCAGCACGCGGGTCGCGGCGAAGCCGGCGGACTTCAATTGCGCTCCGATCAGCCTTGCCAGATGCAGGTTGAAACCGAATTCCACATCGTTGCGCGCACTGGTGGCGCCTTCCGCTTCGGAGGTGTGCCCGACATCGAGGATGATCCTGAATTTGCGCGGATCGCATGTCTCCGGGGCGGGCGGCTTCATTTTGGCCGTGGCGTTCCTCCGCACCCTGGCTGCCTGGCCATGGTCGGCTGACGAAACCGAAATCGGGATCAGCGCAAGAGCGGTAGCGGCGATGATGCGCCACGATATTTTCACACCGGCCTTTCCCCCTTCACCGTCACGCGCGTGCCGGAGCGCGTATGCGGCCAGTAGTCCCACATCGCGCGGTGCTGGGTGCAGCGGTTGTCCCAGAAGGCGATGGCGTTCTCGGTCCAGCGGAAGCGGCACTGGAACAGCGGGTTCTCGGCGTGCTGGTAGAGATAGGCCAGCATTGCATCGCTCTCGTCGCGCGGGATGCCGTTGATGTGGCGGGTGAAGCCGCGGTTGACGTAGAGCGCCTTCTTGCCGGTGACGGGATGGGTGCGCACGACAGGGTGCTCGGCGTTCGGATAGGATGGGCGATCGGCGACGCCATAATTGGCGTAGAGCCCGCGATAGATCGGCTCGCCTTCGTGCAGAGCCGTCAGGCCATCGAGATAGGCCTTCATGCGGTCCGACAGCGCCTCATAGGCCGCATACATGTTGGCGAACAGCGTATCGCCGCCACGCAGCGGGCATTGCTTGATGTAGAGAATCGAGCCCATCGGCGGCTCGAGGTCGCAGGAGACGTCGGAGTGCCAGCCTTCGCCGTTGGCGCGCGGCGAGTTCCTGTCGGCGTAGATCTTCATCAACGCGGGGTCTTCGTCCTCGTGCGGGGCGGCGGGATGGACATGGAGCTCACCGAACTTGCGGCCGAAGGCCAGATGCTGCTTTGGCGTGATGTGCTGGTCGCGGAAGAAGATCACGAGGTTTTCGGCAAGCGCGCGGTGGATCTCGTCCATCTGCCGGTTGGAGCGGGATTCGTCCGAGACCAGCTTGCCGATATCGACGCCGGATATTTCCGCGCCGATGATCGGCGTGAGTTTTTCGACCGCGATGGTTTCGTAGGGCGTGCCGTCCTCGGCCATGTGGCGATAACGCGGACCCTGCTTGCCGGCGAGTGAGCTCATGGGCGCTGCTCCCAATCATTATTGATTGGGAGCCATCGTAGCGCGCGATGGCAGATACGCAATCTACGCCGCAATCGCACCTGTCGTCCCGGACAAGCGCAGCGCAGATCCGGGATCCATAACCACACGAAGATGTTTGGCGATGACTCGGAGTGACGGCTTGCCATAACCACAAAGTCCTGTGGTTATGGTTCCCGGCCTTCGCCGGGACGACAGCTGAGTGTGGTGCGCCAGCAGCTAAATCATTCCGCCGCGGTCACCGGCGCCTTGGCGCCCTGGCCGTAGCGCTGGTCGATGTAGTCGATAACCAGCGCCTTGAAGTCGGCGGAGATGGTGGGCCCGCGCAGCGTGCGGAACTTCTTGCCGTCGACGAAGACGGGCGCAGCCGGCGCCTCGCCGGTGCCGGGCAAGGAGATGCCTATATTGGCGTGCTTGGATTCGCCGGGGCCGTTGACGATGCAGCCCATCACCGCGACGTTGAGCTCCTCGACACCGGGATACCTGCTCTTCCAGTTCGGCATCTCGTCGCGGATGAAATCCTGGATCGAGCGGGCCAGTTCCTGGAACGTGGTCGAGGTGGTGCGACCGCAGCCGGGGCAGGCCGCAACCAGCGGCACGAAGGTGCGGAAGCCCATGGTTTGCAGAAGCTCCTGGCCGACCTGCACCTCACGGGTGCGGTCGCCGCCGGGCTCCGGCGTCAGCGAGATACGGATGGTATCGCCGATGCCCTGCTGCAAGAGGATGCCGAGCGCCGCAGACGACGCCACGATGCCCTTGGTGCCCATGCCGGCTTCGGTCAGGCCGAGATGGATGGCATAGTCGGAGCGGGACGCGAGATCCTGATAGACCGCAATGAGATCCTGCACCGCCGAGACCTTGGCGGAGAGGATGATGCGATCCTTGGGCATGCCGAGCTCTTCGGCGCGCGCCGCCGAGAGCAGCGCGGACTGCACCATCGCTTCACGCGTCACCGCGCGCACGTCGCGCGGATTGGCGGAGGCGGCGTTCTCGTCCATCAGCCTGGTCAGCAGCTCCTGGTCGAGCGAGCCCCAATTGGCGCCGATGCGAACCGGCTTGCTGTTCTTGTTCGCGATCTCGATGATGTCGGCGAACTGGGTGTCGCGCTTGTCCTTGAAGCCGACATTGCCGGGATTGATGCGATATTTGGCCAGCGCTTCGGCGCAGGCCGGATAGGCCGCGAGCAGCTTGTGGCCGATATAGTGGAAGTCGCCGATCAGTGGCGTGGTGATGCCGCGCTTGGCGAGGCCGTCGCGGATATGCGGGACGGCAGCAGCAGCTTCCTCGCGGTCGACGGTAATGCGGACCATTTCGGAGCCGGCGCGCGCGAGCGCTGCGACCTGGGCGATGGTGCCGTCAATGTCGGCGGTGTCGGTGTTGGTCATCGACTGCACGACGATCGGCGCACCGCCGCCGACAGCAACGTCGCCGACCTTGACCTGGGTGGTGCGATGACGCGGCGCCGGGCCTGCGATATCGGAATCGAGGGGGTTTTCGAGCTTGTTCATGGGGTCCAAATATCAGATTTTGGTGACGTTCAGCAATGCATCGCGCGGCGCCGCAGCTGATGAGCTGGGGCGGTTAACCAGAAAAAGTCCAGCAATTACAAGGACGGCTGCCGCCCCGAAAGCCAGGCTCAAGGTGTCGTGCACGATGAAATAGCTACCCACCACGCCAAACAAAGGGGTGATGAAGGTAAAAGCCGACAATTTGCTGGCCGAATAGGCCTTCACCAGCGCGAACCAAAGCGTGAACGTGGTTCCGACCACCCAGATCGCCTGGAAGGCCATCAGGGCGAACGACAGCGGCGATGGCGTGTGGGTGATGGATTCCCCGGACAGCCAGGCAGCCGTACCCAGGATCGGAATCGAGGTGGCGACCTGGTAGCCCAGCGCCTTCTCCGGCGCGGCGAAGCGCAGCCGCGTACCCTTGGCGACCAGCGTGGTCGCGGCCCAGAGCGAAGCGCCGGCAACGATCATGAGGTCGCCGAGCAGGACGTGCGAATCCACATTGGCCTGCGGGACGCCGATCGCGAGTGCGACACCGGCAAAGCTCACGGCCAGACCGAGCCATTGCGTGCCGCCAAGGCGCTCGCCGAGCATCTGATAGGAGCCGAGCGCAACGAAGAAGGGCGCGGTGTAGAGGAACACCACCGCGCGGGAGGCGGAAGTCAGGCGCAGGCCCTGGAAGATCAGCACGAATTCGATGCCGAACATCAGCCCGGCAATCAGGCCGGGCTTCCAGGTGTCGTCATTCTCGAAGAATTTGACGCCGCGAAACCTGCCGATGAGGAACAGCACCGGCAGCGCGCCCATCGAACGGATCATCGCCTGAAGCATCGGCGGGATATCCGGCAGCACCAGCTTCACCGCAATCTGGTTGAACCCCCAGGTCAGGCACAGCATGAGCATCAAGGCGATGGCGCCGGCACTGAGAGGGCGCGCGGCGGACGATATGGCTTGAGATGGGGACATGTCTTCCTGATATCCGGCTTTGCGCCGTTGTTGCTTCAAGACGTTTTCTGACAATGGGTGCAGACGCCCGTGATCTCCACCACGGACAGCTTTGGTGCGAAGCCCGACGCGCGCGCCGCAGCGTTGAGCTCTCTGGCGAAGGACGCCGACGGGATCTCGCCGACGAGACCGCAGCGTTCGCAGATCAGGAACGCCACCGCCGACGTCGAATCGTGGTCATGGGCGGCGCAGGCGAGATAGGCGTTGCGGCTCTCGATGCGGTGCACGAGGCCGTTGGCCATCAAGAAATCGAGGGCGCGGTAGACCGTGATCGGCGCCGGCCGCGACATCGATTTTGCCAATTCGTCAATCACTTCATAAGCGCCGAGCGGCCGATGGCTGGAGAGCAAAGCCCCCAGCACCTGACGGCGGATCGGCGTGAATTTCTGTGCCCGCTGCTCGCAAACCGTCTCCGCATGCGCCAGCGCGTCCGCGGTGCAGCGGCCGTGATCATGATCGGGCGTCGGAAATGCCGGCTTTGCGAGGGTCATTCAGCCTGCTTCTAGCATTTTGCCCGGGGAACCCAAAGCACGACCGAGGCGGCGGCGGTCAGCCATGCTTTTGCTGCGGGACAGCATCGCTTTATTCCGCCATGAAATAATCATAAGCTTGCTTATTATATCCCAAGCTTATTGGAGACAAAGCTTATGACCCGCGGGTCGGTCGACCAGAACTTCCTGTTCACGCTCGGTGAGCTCTATCGCCTGCTGCGCGTCTATGCCGACAAGGAGGCCTCGCGCTTCGGCATCACCCGGGCGCAATGGGCGGTGCTGTCCAAGGTCGAGCGCAGCGAGGGCATGAAGCAGTCGGAACTCGCCGAACTGCTGGAGATGCAGCCGATCACGCTGACGCGGCTGATCGACAAGCTCTGCGACAGCGACTGGATCGAGCGCCGCAGCGACGCCTCGGACCGCCGCGTCAAGCGGCTGTATCTGAAGAAGGCCGGCCGTGCACTCCTGGGCAAAATGAGCGGCCTCAAATCCGAGCTGACCGCGAACGCCCTCGAAGGCATCAGCCCGGCAGAAGCCCACCGTCTCCTCGTCCAATTAGAAACCATCAAGGAAAACGTGCGTACCGCGATCCAGACATCCGGAGCGGAACAAGCACGTAAGGAGCAGCGCTATGGCTGATCAGGTCATCAAGTTCCAGCCCGAGCAGAAAATCGACAGCGGCAAGCCCACCAAGAAGGCCGGCACCGATCCGCGCCGCCGCATTACTGCCGGCCTGCGGCGCTATCGCCGATTCCTGCTGATGGTAGTGCTGCCGATCCTGGCTGTCATCGCCGGCTTGACCTTCTATCTCAATGGCGGCCGCTATGTCGGCACTGACGACGCCTATGTCGGCGCGCAGAAGGTGCTGGTGACGCCTGACATCTCCGGCAAGATCCAGAAGGTCGTCGTGAAGGAAGGCCAGTCGGTCAAGCAGGGCGACGAACTGTTCGATATCGATCCCGTGCCGTTCCGCCTCGCGGTGGACGAGGCCAAGGCGCAGCTGATGCAGGCGCAGTCGACCTATGACAATTTGCGCGCCAACATAAAGATCTACGGCGACATGCTCGACCTCGCCCAGCAGGGCGTCGACCTGAAGAAGCGCGACGTCGAGCGCAAGCAGGCTCTGGTGAAGAACAATTACGGCTCGCAGCTCGACCTCGATAATGCCTCGAACGCGCTGGTGACCGCAGGGGCGCAGGCGCAGTTCATCAAGCAGCAGCTCTCCAACGCCAAGACGCAGTTGCTCGGCGACCCCAAGCTACCGCTGGAGCAATTCCCGCTTTACGTCCAAGCCAAGGCCAAGCTCGAGGACGCCCAGCGCAATCTCGACCACACTGTGCTGCGCGCGCCGATGGACGGCGTTGCGACACAGGTGGACCAGATCCAGCTCGGTCGCTTTGTCGCCGCCGGGACGCCTGTGTTCTCCATCATCGACGTCGTCCATCCCTGGGTCGATGCCAATCCGAAGGAGAGCGATCTCACCTACGTCACCGAAGGCCAGCCTGTGACGCTCGAGGTCGACGCGTTCCCGAACCATGTCTTCAAGGGCAAGATCGGCTCGCTCTCGCCCGGCACCGGCGCGCAATTCGCGATCCTGCCGCCGCAGAATGCCACCGGCAATTTCGTCAAGGTGGTGCAGCGCGTGCCCGTCAGGATCTATTTCGACGAGAGCGACAAATACGTGAAAAAGCTGAAGGCCGGCATGAGCGTCTATGCCACCATCGACACCGGCCACCAGCGCTCGCTCGCCGGCCTGCTCGGCCTGTCGGCCACAGCGAGTCAGGACAAGGACTGAGCCGATGTCCGGTCCCCATGCCCATTTGATGGTCCCCGGCCTGCGCCGGAACATGGTGACGATCTGCGCCATGACGGCGACCATCATGCAGGCGCTGGACACCACCATCGCGAACGTCGCGCTGCCCTACATGCAGGGGACGCTGTCGGCCTCGCAGGATCAAATCAACTGGGTGCTGACCTCCTACATCGTCGCCGCCGCGATCATGACGGCCCCGGTGGGCTGGATCGCCAACCGCTTCGGCCGCAAGCGCATCTTCATCATCTGCTCGGCCGGCTTCACCATGGCCTCCGTGCTGTGCGGCCTTGCCCAGGACATCAACCAGATGGTGCTGTTCCGCCTGCTGCAAGGCGTGTTCGGCGCGGCGCTGGTGCCGCTGTCCCAATCGGTCATGCTCGACTATTACACGCTCCAGGAGCGCGCCAAGGCGATGTCGATCTGGGGCATGGGCGTGATGATGGGCCCGATCATGGGGCCCTCGCTGGGGGCCTGGCTGACCGAGACTTATTCCTGGCACTGGGTGTTCTTCGTCAATCTGCCGTTCGGCGCGATCACGGTCATCGGGCTCATCATCTTCATGGATGAGACCAGGAAGGATCTCAGCCTCAAGTTCGACTGGTTCGGCTTCGCCGCGCTGGCGATCGCGATCGGCGCGCTGCAGCTCGCCCTCGACCGCGGCGAGCAGCTCGACTGGTTCGAGTCCGCCGAGATCGTGACCGAGTTCGTCGTCTCGGGCATTGCCTTCTATTATTTCTTCGCCCACTCGCTCACGACCTCGCGTCCCTTCATCCAGTTCGCGCTGTTTCGCGATCGCAACTTCCTCACCGGCTGCATCTTCATGACGGTGATGGGCCTCGTGCTGTACTCGACCATGGCGCTGGCCTCGCCCTACCTGCAAAACGTGATCGGATATCCCATCATCACGGCCGGCGGCCTGCTCGCGAGCCGCGGCTTCGGCACCTTCTTCGCCATGATGATGGTCGGCCGCATCATGCGCTATATCGAGGCGCGCACCCTGATCATTTTCGGCCTGACGCTGACGGCGGCGTCGCTGTTCCAGATGACCGGCTGGACCGATCAGACCCAGGTGCCGGAGATCATCATCGTCAGCGTCGTCCAGGGCTTTGGTTTCGGCCTTGTCTTCGTCCCGCTCTCGACGGTGGCGTTCCTGACGCTTTCGAACAATCTACGCACCGACGGCACCTCGATGCTGACGCTGCTTCGCAACGTCGCGAGCTCGGTCGGCATCTCCATCGTCATCGCCCAGCTGACGCAGGGTACGCGCAGGACATATGCGATCCTCTCGGAGTACATCAATCCGTTCAACCACGCGCTGCAGATGCCCGACGTCAGCAGCGTGATCAATCTCTCCACCAACGCCGGCCGCGCCATGGCCGACCGCGTGGTCAGCGTGCAGGCGCAGATTATTGCGTTCGCGCACGACTATATGCTGGTGATGATCTTCATTCTCTGCACCATCCCGCTGGCACTGATGATCGGTTCCACCAAGGCGACGCTACGCAAGCAGGCGGCCGGGCCGGAACATGCGGTGCTGGAGTAATTTGCTGTCGTTTGGAGTTGAGCCGGAGCGTCAATCTCCGCCGTCGTCCCGGCAAAGGCCGGGACCCATACGCCGCAGCAATAGTTTTGCGAAGATTCGGAGTTACCAGCTCGCCCTGCAACCACTCCCTGGGGTTATGGGTCCCGGCCTTCGCCGGGACGACACTGAGAATGTGGAACGGCCGTCGCGCCTCATTCCCACAGCGTCACTACAACAACTCCTCGCACCCCAAATCCTCGACCGCCATCATCACGCGCTCCAGATTATTCCACCAGATCAGCGGCGGGATGTTGATGCTCCACTGCCAGACCGGCTTGGTGATGTGCCAGAGCACTGACCGGCGATAGTCCTGGTCGAGCGCGCCGCGCGTATAGCCGACCACCCCGTGCGCGAGCAGCGTCTCGTGATAGTGATTGAGCAGCTGACGTTCGAGCGCTTGCCGGCGCTCCGGATACCACTGGATCGCCATCATGTAGGCGAGATCGGCGGCCGGCACGTTGATGCGCCACTGGTCGAAGTCGAAAATCCGCACGGTGTCGGCGACCCCGGCGCGCGGCAGCAGGAAATTCCAGCTATGCGCGTCGCCGTGGGTGATGCTGAGGTGACGCCGCGAATGGTAGCGTTCGGATAGTCGCGCCGACTGATCGATGAGACGGCGGTAGAGAATGCGGCGCTCCTCGCTGAGGCGGTCGCCGAGCAGATCGGCGAAGCGATCGTAATGGCCGGCGAAGGTCTCCATGTGCTGCGCAGCGTCCTCAGGGCTCACCCAGGCGCCGAGGGTGTCGCCGAGGCTGGGATGATCCCACCACGCCGCATGCCAGCTTGCGAGCGTCGTGACGATCGCAATCGCCTGTTCCCGCGACGGCGGCAGCGGCCATTGCGTCGCGATCTCATGACTGTCGGTGAGATCTTCGAGCAGGAGGTGCCAGTTGGAGCTGTCCTCGTCGAAACGCCCGTCGAAGCAGCGCGGCACCAGTCCCCGCGGCATTTTCGGCGCGAGCTTCGTATAGAACGCCACCTCGTGCCGGCCGCCATGCGCCAGCGTCTTTGCAAAATTGGCATGAGGCGTCTTGAGGATCAGCGCCTGCGGTGCGCCTGTGGACTCTCCGACATAGCGCAGCCCCAGCCGGGTGATGTGCGACACCACGGTGTCGCGCTCATCCAGCAGCTTCACCTCACGCACGGCGCCGGCGTCCAGCGCGCCGGCCTTGCGTAGCGCGGCAGTCAGGTAACCGGGCTCAGCGACCGCCGGCAGTTGTGGAGGTGTCATGAAATTCACGATGCCCCTGTCCCGCGCCATACTGCACGATCACGACCCCGGGCGCTAGCGGCCGACCTGACGCCGGGCTTACGCCGCCGCGGTCGAGTCGCGCACGGTGCGGACCACGACCGATCGCAGCGATTCGAGGTTGGCCGCCATGCCGGCGATCGCCTGCTTGACCTCGGCAGCGCGTTCGTTCACGGAAGCGGCGTCGCGGCTGACATTGGCGATCTTGGCCGAAACCTCCTTCGCAGCGGAAGCCGATTCTGAGATAGACCGCGCAATCTCTCGCGTCGCCGCCTCCTGCTCTTCCATCGCGACCGCAACCGAGGTCGCCACACCGTCGATCTCGACGATGTGACCTCCCATCGTCTCGACGGCATCGACCGCCGCCTCGGTCGAGGCCTGAATTTCGGCGATCAGGCGCGCGATTTCCTCGGTGGATTTGGCGGTCTGGTCGGATAGCGATTTCACTTCGGCGGCGACCACGGCGAAGCCGCGACCGGATTCGCCAGCGCGGGCCGCCTCGATCGTCGCATTGAGTGCCAGCAGATTGGTCTGACCGGCGATGCCGCCGATGAGCTCGGAGACCTCCGCGATCTTCTTGACGGAGCCGGCCAGCGTCTGAATCGTGGACCGCGCCTGCTCGCGGCCTGCGACCGCCGACTTGGTGACCGAGCTGGTGCGCGCGACTTGGGCGGCGATCTCCCTGATCGAGGCGGTCAGTTCCTCGGCTGCGGCCGAGACGGTCTGCGAGCTGCCCAGAGCCTGGCTGGAGGATGCTGCCACCGCCTGCGACTCCGTGGACAACGATCGGGCGATCTCGGACAGGCTGGAGGCGGCCCGTTCGACACCTGCGGTCGCCGCGCTCGCCGTGTCGACCGAGCGGCCAGTCTCCCGCTCCACCGTTTCTGCCATCTGCTGCAGGGCGAAACGCTTAGCGAGTGCCCCCTCCTGCTGCTTCTGCAATTGCTCCTCGCGCAGCCGGGAATTCTCGAGCGCGCCCTGCTTGAACACGAGCAGCGCGCCGGCCATGGACCCGACCTCGTCCTGCCGGTGCGCGAAAGGAATGTCAGCGGCGATATCGCCGGTCGCGAGCTTCTGCATCGTATCCGTCATGCGTACGATCGGACGCACCACGCCAAACGCGACGCCGAGCAGTCCTGCGGCAATGAAGGCGAGGACTGCGGCTGCGACACCGAGGAGGATGTAGAGCATCGAGCTGTCGCGTTCCGCGGCCAGCTTCTCCATGTCGGCATTCTGCTTGTTCGCGCTCTCGACGATGCTGTCGATGACGGCGCGATGCGCCGTGTAGGCGTCCTTCAGCTGCCCGTAGGCGCGCTCGGCGGCGGCCATGTCCTTGCTCTTCAACGCCGGCAGCAGCTGGTCGGACAGCAGCTTCCAGAACTTCTGCACCTCGGCATCGGATTTCGACACCAGGGCGGTCTTCAGGTCGCTCGAGAGGCTGGAGGTGGCCCAGTACGCCTTGCGCTCGTCGTAGTCCTTGCGGAGCTGAAGCAGGCGTTCGCCATGGGTCGCCAGCTGGTCCGGCTCGCGCATGGCCAGCGTAGCCTCGAGATAGGCCTCGATCACGTATTCCGGCGGCGGCAGGATGTCCGCGATGAGATCGTTACCCAGCTTGATATCGGAATAGAGGGGACCGCCGACCTTGAGGTCTTTCAAGGCGTAGAGGCTGGTCGACACGACGGCCGTGAAGCCGATGGCGAGAGCGATGCCGAATGCAATGATCGCCGAAGACAGCGAGAGACGAATTTTCATGAAAATAGTCCACTAACCTGCGCCGAATCAAACGAAGGCTAAGGGACTGCGGTAAACACGGCCTTTCTGCGCGCAGAAATTGCATTACGAACACTCCGGGAAAGTACGGGAAGGCGATGCAACCTCGATCGTCTATGCGCTCGGTGAAAAAAAGAGTGCCGGCCGCCAGTGTCGCCGGCATGTCCTTGCCTTACACGTCGAAGAACACCGTCTCGTTATCGCCCTGCAAATGCAGGTCGAGGCGGTAGACCGACTTGCCGGCCTCGCGCACCGCAATCAGCGTGGCGCGGCGGTCGGCCGGCACCAGTTCCAGCACGGGATCGGCGGCATTGCCGGCCTCGTCGCTGAAATAGATGCGGGCATAGAGATGCCGCAGCATACCGCGCCCGAACACCGCAAGCAGGATGTGCGGCGCCTGCGGCTTGCCGTCGGGATCGGGCACGACGCCCGGCTTGATGGTGTCGAAGGAATAATGGCCGTCCTTGTCGGTGCCGCAGCGGGCAAAGCCGCGGAAGCTGGCGTTCGGCAGAGCGCGCTTGTCCTGCGGATCGGCAAAGCGGCCCTGCGCATCCGCCTGCCAGATCTCCAGCATGCAGTCCGGCACGGCGACGCCGTCACCGTCGAACACCCGGCCCTCGATGCGGACGCGATCGCCAGTGACGTCAGGCGTCAGCGTCGAATTTGTGAACGCGTCGTTCCAGGCGTATTCGCCTGATGGCGTCAGGCCGTATTTGAAGAACGGGCCGACCGTCTGCGATGGCGTGATCCCATCGGGCTTCAGAGAGTCCTGCACGTTAGTGGTTCTCCATGGGGGTGGCGTCCTTGCCGCGCAGCACGACATCGAAGCGATAGCACAGCGCCCATTCGGGCTTGGTATTCTCCAGGTCGAACGACGAGACCATCCGCATCCGTGCCTTTTCGTCCGGAACCGAGTTGAAGATCGGATCGAACGCGAACAGCGGATCGCCCGGGAAATACATCTGCGTCACCAGTCGCGTGACGAAGGAGTGGCCGAACACCGAGAGATGGATGTGGGCGGGGCGCCAGGCATTGTGGTGATTGCCCCAGGGATAGGCGCCGGGCTTGATGGTGACGAAGCGATAATAGCCGGAGGCATCGCTCTGGGTGCGCCCCGCGCCGGTAAAATTCGGATCGAGCGGCGCCGGATGCTGGTCGCGGACGTGGACGTAGCGGCCGCAGGCATTGGCCTGCCAGATCTCGACCAACGAATTGGGCACGCCGCGGCCGTCCTCGTCGCGGACATGGCCGTGCACGATGATGCGCTCGCCGAGCGGCTCGCCCTTGTGCCGTGTGGTGAGATCGTTGTCGCCTTCGCGCACGGTCTCGTGGCCGTAGACCGGGCCGGTCAGTTCCGACAGCGTGTGGCGCATCGGGATCAAGGGCTTGTTCGGCGCCCGCTTGATCGAGCTCTTGTATTCGGGCGACAGCGGCAGCGGATGCGCCTTGTTGCTGTCAGTGGGATAGATGAATGTCATCGGCGAACTCCTCCCCGGCCATTTTGGGCCAGCCGGTCAACGCTTCCGCCAATCATTATAGGATATAACTAATTTGGGGAAGCGGGTTTGGCGGCCTTCCTTTCTTTACCTCGCCCCGCTTGCGGGGAGAGGTCGGATCGCATCGCCAGATGCGATCCGGGTGAGGGGGTACAGGTCCCATAGCGATCTCATCCGCGGAGAGAGGCCCCTCACCCAACCCTCTCCCGTAAGCGGGGAGAGGGAGAGGAGAGACCGTCAATTCAGCTTCTCGATCGCAACGGCAACACCCTGGCCGACGCCGACGCACATGGTGGCGAGCGCGAGCTTGCCGCCGCGCTTCTCCATGCCGTGCACGGCGGTGAGCACGAGGCGGGCGCCGCTCATGCCGAGGGGATGGCCAAGCGCGATGGCGCCGCCATGCGGATTGACGAACTCGGCATCGTCGGCGACGCCGAGCTGGCGCATGCAGGCAATGCCCTGCGAGGCGAAGGCTTCGTTGAGCTCGATCAGGTCGAAATCGGTGATCTTCTTGCCCAGGCGCTCCATCAGTTTGCGGGTCGCGGGCACCGGCCCGATGCCCATGATGCGCGGCGGCACGCCGGCCGAAGCAAGGCCGAGGATGCGGGCGCGCGGCGTCAGGCCGTGCTTCTTCACGGCGGCTTCGGAGGCGAGGATCATCGCGGCCGCGCCGTCATTGACGCCGGAGGCGTTGCCGGCCGTGACCGTACCAGGGTTGCGCACGATCGGCTTCAGCTTGGCGAGACCTTCCAACGTGGTCTCGGGGCGCGGATGCTCGTCCTTGTTGACGGTCACAGGGCCGGCCTTGCCACCGGGAATGGTGATCGGCGTGATCTCTTCGGCGAAATAGCCGGCTGCGATCGCCGCACCTGCGCGCTGCTGCGAGCGGATGGCGAAGGCATCCTGGTCGGCGCGCGAGACCTGGAATTCCTCGGCGACGTTCTCGCCGGTCTCGGGCATCGCATCGACGCCATACTGGGCCTTGAGCAGCGGATTGATGAAGCGCCAGCCGATCGTGGTGTCGAAGATTTCGGCCGAGCGCGAGAAGGCTTCCTGCGCCTTGCCCATCACGAAGGGCGCGCGGGTCATGGATTCGACTCCGCCGGCGATCGCAAGCTCGATCTCGCCGGAGCGGATGGCGCGCCCCGCAGCACCGACCGCGTCGAGGCCGGAAGCACAGAGCCGGTTCAACGTCTGGCCGGGAACCGAATCCGGGAGACCTGCGAGCAGCAGCGCCATGCGCGCAACGTTGCGGTTGTCCTCGCCGGCCTGGTTGGCGCAGCCGAAGAAGACCTCATCCACCTGCGCCCAGTCGAGATTGGGGTGCTTCGCGATCAGCGCCTTGATCGGGGCGGCGGCGAGGTCGTCGGCACGCACCTTGGCGAGCGAGCCGCCGAAACGTCCGATGGGGGTCCGCACGGCATCGCAGATAAAAACGTCACGCATCGTTGTTCTCCCTGAATGCCGCGGTTCGGCCCAAATTCTTCAATGTCGGCGGAGTTTTAGGAGGGCGCCCGCGGCAGGTCAATTGAGTGATGCGCGCGGACTGCATGGCTTGGCGCATGCTTGCCATGAAACTCGGTCGTCATTCCGGGGCGCCCGGAGGGCGAGCCCGGAATCCATAACCCCGGCTCGTGGTTATGGATTCCGGGCCTGCGCCTCGCGGCGCATCCCGGAATGACGACCGAAAATGTGGCAGCCGCTTGCGCTACACGGACAACGTGGAAAACCTCCCCGCCCCGGCCAAAGCGATAGGAGCAGGAGGCGAAATTTTGTAGGTTGCGCCGCCCATGACCATGCAACGACCGATCCCCGTACCGCCGCCCGACGAAGCGCCCGCGCCGCAAACGGAAGCCGCCGCGCGCGTCACGCCGATGATGGAACAATACCTGGAGATCAAGGCGGCGCATCCGGACTTGCTGCTGTTCTATCGGATGGGCGATTTCTACGAGCTGTTCTTCGAGGATGCCGAGATCGCCTCGAAAACGCTCGGCATCGTCTTGACCAAGCGCGGCAAGCATCAGGGCGCCGACATCCCGATGTGCGGCGTGCCGGTCGAGCGCTCCGAGGATTATCTGCACCGCCTGATCGGCGCCGGCCACCGGGTCGCGGTGTGCGAGCAGACCGAGGATCCGGCGGCTGCGAAAGCGCGCGGCAACAAGAGCGTCGTCCGCCGCGGCGTGGTGCGGCTGGTGACGCCGGGCACGCTGACCGAGGATACGCTGCTCGATGCCCGCGCCAACAATTATCTGCTGGCGATCGCGCGCGCGCGTTCATCCTCAGGCGTCGACCGCTTCGGCCTTGCCTGGATCGATATCTCGACCGCCGAATTCACCGTGATGGAATGTTCGGGCGGCGAGCTCGCGGCGACGCTGGCGCGCATCAACCCGAACGAAGCGATCGTCACCGATGCGCTTTATAGCGACAACGAACTCGGACAGACCCTGCGCGAGCTGCCGGCGCTGACGCCGGTGACCCGCGACGTCTTCGACGGCGCCACCGCCGAAAAGCGGCTGTGCGACTACTTTGCGGTCGCGACCATGGACGGCCTCACACAGCTCACCCGCTTGGAAGCCACCGCCGCAGCGGCCGCCGTCACCTATGTCGATCGCACCCAGGTCGGCAAGCACCCGCCGCTGTCGCCGCCCGCGCGCGAAGCCTCTGGCGCGACGATGGCGATCGATCCCGCCACCCGCGCCAATCTCGAATTGACGCGGACGCTCGCGGGCGAACGCCGCGGCTCGCTGCTCGATGCAATCGATTGCACGGTGACCTCGGCCGGCTCGCGCCTGCTGGCGCAGCGGCTGGCTGCGCCGCTGACGGATGCGCCCGCAATCGCGCGGCGGCTCGATGCCGTCAGCGCCTTCGTCGCGGACTCGGCTACGCGCGAGGACATCCGTAGCATTCTGCGCGGTGCGCCCGACATGTCGCGCGCGCTGGCCCGTCTCTCGGTCGGCCGCGGCGGCCCGCGCGACCTTGCTGCCTTGCGCGACGGCATCATCGCCGCCGACCAGATTTTGGCGCGGCTCGGCGAGACCGACCAGCCGCCGCTGGAGATCGCCGCGATGATGGCTGCCCTGCAGCGCCCATCGCGCGAGCTCGCCGCCGAATTTGGCCGTGCGCTTGACGAGCAGCTGCCGTTGATCAAGCGAGATGGTGGCTTCGTTCGTGCCGGCTACGAGCCGGCCCTTGATGAAGCGCGAAATCTGCGCGACGCCTCGCGGCTCGTGGTCGCCTCGATGCAGGCGCGCTACGCCGACGACACCGGCGTGAAGGGCTTGAAAATCCGGCACAACAACGTGCTCGGCTATTTCGTCGAGGTGACCGCGCAGCACGGCGACAAGCTGATGTCGGCGCCGCTGAACGCGACCTTCATTCACCGCCAGACGTTGGCGGGCCAGGTGCGCTTCACGACGTCGGAGCTCGGCGAGATCGAAGCCAAGATCGCCAACGCCGGCGACCGCGCGCTCGGACTCGAGCTCGAAATCTTCGAGCGGCTCTGCGCCAAGGCGCTCGAGATCAGCGACGATCTACGCGCGGCGGCGCAGGGCTTTGCGCTGCTCGATGTTGCAACGTCGCTGGCAAAACTCGCGGTCGACGAGAATTATGTACGACCGGAGGTGGACTCGTCCCTCGGCTTTGCGATCGAGGCCGGCCGCCATCCTGTGGTCGAGCAGGCATTGAAGCGCAACGGCGAGCCGTTCATCGCCAATGCCTGCCATCTCTCGCCGGCGCCTGGCCAAAAGTCCGGGCAACTCTGGCTGCTGACCGGCCCGAACATGGCGGGTAAATCGACGTTCCTGCGCCAGAACGCACTGATTGCGCTCTTGGCGCAGATCGGCAGCTTCGTGCCGGCCACGCGCGCGCGGATCGGCATCGTCGACCGCCTGTTCTCGCGCGTCGGCGCCGCCGACGATCTGGCGCGCGGCCGCTCCACTTTCATGGTGGAGATGGTCGAGACCGCGGCGATCCTCAACCAGGCCGGCGAGCGCGCGCTGGTGATTCTCGACGAGATCGGCCGCGGCACCGCGACCTTCGACGGCCTCTCCATCGCCTGGGCCGCGATCGAGCATCTGCACGAGAGCAACCGCTGCCGCACCCTGTTCGCGACGCATTATCACGAGCTGACCGCGCTCTCGGCCAAACTGCCGCGCATGTTCAACGCCACGGTGCGGGTGAAGGAATGGCAGGGCAACGTCGTGTTCCTGCATGAGGTGCTGCCCGGCTCGGCCGACCGCTCCTACGGCATCCAGGTCGCCAAGCTCGCAGGTCTGCCGCCGGCCGTGATCACGCGCGCGAAATCGGTGCTGGCAAAGCTGGAGGCCCAGGACCGCGGCCAGACCGCCCGCGCGCTGGCCGACGACCTGCCGCTGTTCGCCGTGCCCTCGCGTGCCGCCGCCGAAGCCGCGCCACCAAGCGAGGCCGAGCTGCTGATGGACGCAGTGAAGGCGCTGCACCCGGACGAGATGTCCCCGCGCGAGGCACTCGAGGCCCTCTATGCGCTGAAAGCCAAGCTGCCGAAACAGTGACGGTGCCGTAGGGTGGGCAAAGCGAAGCGTGCCCACCACGTCAGCGCTAAGGGATGGTGGGCACGGCGCGCGAAGAGGCGCGCGCCTTTGCCCACCCTACGAAACTGCCGCGAGCCGTTTCCTTCGCCCTCTCCACCACAGCGTCAGATTCCACGCGATGCAGGTGGCGAGCCCCATGCTGAGGCCGATCGCCGAACCGAAATTGGCCGCGCCGACGTGCATCACCGCAATCGCCATCCCGAATCCGAGCAGGCCCCAGGCGGAGTTGGCGAGCACCGCGGCGGTCGGCGGGCCGCCGATGCGCGGATGCAGGATCACCATCATGCTGGTGAACACGATCGGGTAGAGCGCGATCACGCCGGAGACGCGCGGGCCGACCCAGCCCGAGGTCGAGACCACGATCGCCACCAGCGTTGCGACCAGCGATGCGCGGAACGGAATGTCGTACCAGCGGCGCGTCACCAGCGGCATCTTCACATGGCGGTACTGTGCAAGCAGCGGAATGCAGGTACCGAAGGCGACGAGATTGACGGCGAGCCCGGCCGTCAAGGTCCAGTCGAACAGACGGATGATGGATGCCAGCACGATCCACACCGCCACCGCGCTACCGACGCTCACGGCAAAGCTATGTCGCTGCGCCAGCACGACATAGGTCAATCCCAGAAAGATCGTCGCGGCGTTGACCGGAAGGCTCGACAGCGCACCCTGCGCAATGAAAGCGGCGTCATGGTCGAGCGCAAGGAAGACATAGGAAGGACCCGCCGAGATCGGCAGCGTCGCCACCAGTGCTCCGATCACCGGGCCGGAGCGTTCGGTGATGATCGACGCCGACACCACGAAGGCGGCCGCAACCGCCATGCGCAGCAGGAGAAGGAGGATGAATTGGAGGTCGAGAGGCATTCTGTCCGTCATTCCGGGGCGCACGGAGCGCGAGCCCGGAATCCATAACCACAGGCCGTAGTGGTTTAAGAGCTGGAGCAACGACCGTCCGAAATCACGACGGCCTGGGATTATGGGTTCCCGCCTACGCGGGAACGACACCAATTGTGGTGTAGCGGCTTTCGACTCTCACATCCGCTGCATCGACACCGAAACCTTCGGGCCGTTCTTGATGGTCTGGTAGACCACGCAATAACGCTCGGTGAGTTTCAGCAGGAGATCGAGCTTTTCTTGCGGTGCGTCGGTGTCGACCTCGAAGCGCAGGCGGATCTCGGCGAAGCCGACCGAGGTCTCCTTGTCGACGCCGAGGGTGCCGCGGAAATCGAGATCGCCCTCGGCGTAGACGTTACCGCTTCTGAGCGGCACCTCGATTGCGGTCGCAACCGATTTCAGCGTGACGCCGGCGCAGGCGACCAGCGCCTCCAGCAGCATGTCGCCGGAGCAGAGCTCGAGGCCGGAGCCGCCGGTGGCCGGATGCAGGCCGGCCAGCGCGATGGCGCGGCCGGTTTCGACCTTGCAGGCGATACCCTCGCTGTCGGTGGAGCCCTTGGCCCTCAGCGTGATCATCGCGGTCTCGGGACTGGTCTTGTACCGCTCCTTGATCGGTGCCTGCATCTGGCGCAGCTCTGCGGCGTCCATTTTCGTTTTCTCCCCAAATCTCGTTTTGTGAGGATCGGTATAGAGACCGATCCGTATCGTGTCAGCCCGCGATTGACCGGGATCTGCCATGAAGGCCGCCGCGGGCGCAAAAAGACAATTGAACTCAATCTGTTACATAAGCAACCCTGAACGGCCGCGCGCCCTTCCGAATCGGCGGGCCGGCACGTATCTCTGTTTTTTGCCAATGGCGGGTGACAGCGCCTGTCACCTCTTATATCCGGTGAGACATGGACAGCGTCGCGACCGAGCACAAGCCTGAGGTGGACGATCGTTTCGACACGGCGCGGATCACCGCCGCGGTCGATGCGCTTGCCGCAAAGCATCAGGGCCGCGAGGACGCTTTTCGCACCGCCATGGCCCAATTGCTCAAGGCCGAGTTGATCGCGGCGCGCGCCGCAGCTCAGGCGATCCTGCTGAAGGACCGTCACGGCCGCCGCTGCGCCGAGCGGCTGTGCCACGTGCAGGACGAGATCATCCGCATCCTCTATTCCGCCGCGACCCGTCATCTCTACCGCTCGCCGATCCCGAGCGGGGCGGAGCGCATGGCGGTGGTGGCGACCGGCGGCTATGGCCGCGGCCTGATGGCGCCGGAATCCGACATCGATCTGCTGTTCATCCTGCCCTACAAACAGACCGCCTGGGGCGAGCAGGTCGCCGAAGCCATTCTCTATTGCCTCTGGGACATGGGGCTGAAGGTCGGTCACGCCACACGCTCGGTCGACGAATCGATCCGGCAGGCGCGCGGCGACATGACCATCCGCACCGCGATCCTGGAGACGCGCTTCCTCACGGGCGACCAGCCGCTGTATGACGAGCTGGTCGCGCGCTTCGACAAGGAAGTGGTGCAAGGCACCGCGTCCGAATTCGTCACCGCAAAGCTCGCCGAGCGCGAGGAGCGACATCGCCGCGGCGGCCAGTCGCGCTATCTGGTCGAGCCGAACGTCAAGGACGGCAAGGGCGCGCTACGCGACCTGCATACGCTGTTCTGGATCGCGAAATACGTCTATCGCGTCCGTGACACCGACGAGCTGGCCGAGCGCGGCGTGTTCGACGCGCAGGAATACCGCAGCTTCCGCCGCTGCGCCGATTTCCTCTGGTCGGTGCGCTGCAATCTGCATTTCTACTCCGGCCGCGCCGAGGAGCGCCTCTCCTTCGACCTTCAGCGGGAGATCGCGGTGCGGCTCGGCTACACCTCGCATCCCGGCATGCAGGACGTCGAGCGCTTCATGAAGCACTACTTCCTGGTCGCCAAGGAGGTCGGCAACCTCACTGCCATCCTCTGCGCCAAGCTCGAGGACCAGCAGGCCAAGCCCGCACCGGTGCTGAGCCGGATGATGGCGCGGTTGCGCCCGACGCCGGCGAAACGGCGTGTGCCCGAGAGCGACGACTTCATCGTCGACCACAACCGCATCAACGTCGCCGCGCCCGACGTCTTCAAGCACGACCCGGTCAATTTGATCCGCATCTTCCGGCTAGCGCAGAAGAACGACCTCGCCTTCCACCCGGATGCAATGCGCGACGTGACGCGCTCGCTCGGCCTGATCAACGCGCAGATGCGCGAGAATCCCGAGGCCAACCGGCTGTTCATGGAGATCCTGACCTCCGACAATGCCGAGATCGTGCTGCGCAGGATGAACGAGACTGGCGTGCTCGGACATTTCATCCGCGCCTTCGGCAAGATCGTCTCGATGATGCAGTTCAACATGTATCATCACTACACGGTCGACGAGCATCTGATCCGCTGCATTGGCTTCCTGCAGGACATCGAGCGCGGCGGTAACGAGGAGTTTGCGCTGGCCAGCGACCTCATGCGCAAGACCCGCCCCGAGCACCGCACGGTGATCTATATCGCCACGCTCTTGCACGACGTCGCCAAGGGCCGTCCGGAGGATCACTCGATCGCGGGCGCCAGGGTCGCGCGCCGGCTTTGCCCGCGGCTTGGCTTCAGCCCTTCCGACACCGAGCTCGTGGCCTGGCTGATCGAGGAGCACCTTACCATGTCGACGGTCGCGCAGTCGCGCGATCTCTCCGACCGCAAGACCATCGAGAATTTCGCCGCCGTGGTGCAGTCGGTCGAGCAGATGAAGCTCTTGACGATCCTGACCACCGCCGACATCCGCGGCGTCGGTCCCGGCGTGTGGAACGGCTGGAAGGCACAGCTTCTGCGCTCGCTCTATTATGAAACCGAGCCGGTGCTGACCGGCGGCTTCTCCGAGGTCGACCGGGGAAAACGCCTGGTCGCCGCGCACGCCGAATTCCGCATGGCCTTCGCCGAATGGCCGCCGGACGAGCTCGATGCCTATATCGCTCGGCACTATCCGGCCTACTGGCTCAAGGTCGAGCTGGCGCGAAAAATCCGTCACGCGCGCTTCGTGCGCTCCAGCGAACAGGCCGGCCACAAGCTCGCGATCAATGTCGGCTTCGACGAGGTGCGCGGCGTCACCGAGCTGACGATCTTCGCCGCCGACCACCCCTGGCTGCTGTCGATCATCGCCGGCGCCTGCGCTTCGGCCGGCGCCAACATCGTCGATGCCCAGATCTACACCACGACCGACGGCCGCGCGCTGGACACGATCTCGATCTCCCGGGAATACGACCGCGACGAGGACGAGGGCCGGCGCGCCACCCGCATCGGCGAGATGATCGAGGACGTGCTGGAAGGCAAGCTGCGCCTGCCCGAAGTGGTGGCGCGGCGCACGGTGCGCAGCAAAGCAAAGCCATTCGTGATCGAGCCGGAAGTGACCATCAACAACCAGTGGTCCGACCGTTACACCGTGATCGAGGTCTCCGGACTCGACCGCCCTGGCCTACTTTACGAGCTGACCACCGCGATCTCGAAGCTCAACCTCAACATTGCCTCAGCCCATGTCGCGACCTTCGGCGAGCGCGCCCGCGACGTGTTCTACGTCACCGACCTCCTGGGCGCACAGATCAACGCACCGACACGTCAGGCCGCGATCAAGAGCGCGCTGACCCATGTCATGGCCAGCGACAAGGCGGCTGCGGCGCCGGCGGCGTGATTCTTTCTTGTCATTCCGGGGCGCCGCGTAGCGGCGAGCCCGGAATCCATTTCACAACCGGTGACGCGGATGAATGGATTCCGGGTTCGCGCTTCGCGCGCCCCGGAATGACGCGGGGAAAGACCACGAGCGCGCGCCTCGCCTTCAGACCTCCACCCCTTCGTGCCTGAGCAGCCAGCGCTTGCGCTCGAGGCCGCCGCCATATTTCACCAGCGAGCCGCCGGCCCCGATCAGGCGATGGCATGGCAGCACCACGCTGATCGGATTCGAGCCGTTGGCGTGGCCAACGGCGCGAATGGCCCTGGGCATCTCGATCTTTGCAGCGAGCGCACCGTAGCTCATCGTGGTGCCGGCAGGGATTTTCGCCAACGCAGTCCAGACCTTTTGCTGGAACGGCGTCCCGGCGATGCGCCATTCGATCGCGAGAAGCTGACCGAGATCACCCTCGAAGTAAGCCGACAGCGCGGTCTTCATCGCCCTCGGCGCGGACCGATCAACCAGATCCACCGCGCCATGATGAAGGCGCAGCAGCTCGCGCATGCGACGCTCGTAATCTTCCCAATCGAGCGCGCACAAGGCGCCCTCGGCATCGGTGACGAGCAGTGCGGCCCCGATCGGCGTAGTCAGCCTATCGAGGCCGAAGCGTTCTGCAGGCTTGGTTAATCGAGCGGCCATTACGACCCCATTTGCATCGAAGCGCGCTTCGCACTTGCCATGCCGGCCATGCCAACGTCCACCCGAAAGCTGACGCTTTTGGGGGAGCTCAATTTGATCCTCATCAGCGCGGCGATCCTTGCGCGGCGCGCGGCCTTCCGCCACAATCTTCACAGCGATGGCGACCGTTGCAATCAACGGAAAAGACCATCGGTCGAAAATTCCGCCACGAGGAACATCCCAACATGAACAATCGTAGAGCCTTCATAGCTGCCACAGCGGCGCTCGCCTTCGCGCTCTCCGCGAGCCAAGCCCTCGCCCAGAAGAAGTACGACACCGGTGCGAGCGACACCGAGATCAAGATCGGCCAGACCAATCCATTCAGCGGACCGGCCTCCGCCTATGCCACGATTGGCAAGACTCAGGCCGCTTATATCAACATGATCAACGATCAGGGCGGCGTGAATGGCCGCAAGATCAACCTGATCCAGTATGACGACGCCTACAGCCCGCCGAAAACGGTCGAGCAGGTGCGCAAGCTGGTCGAAAGCGACGAGGTGCTGCTCACCTTCCAGGTCCTCGGTACGCCGGGAAATGCCGCCGTGCAAAAATACCTCAATTCGAAAAAAGTACCGCAACTTTTTGCGGCGACCGGGGCATCCAGGTTCACCGACCCGAAGAACTTCCCCTGGACGATGGGCTTCAACCCGAACTACTTCGTCGAAGGCCGCATCTACGGCCAGTACATTCTGAAAAACCATCCCAATGCCAAGATCGGCATTCTCTACCAGAACGACGACCTGGGTAAGGACTACCAGAACGGCATCAAGGCCGGCCTCGGCGACAAGGCCGCGAAGATGATCGTTGCGGAGGTTTCCTATGAGGTCTCCGATCCGACCGTCGATTCGCAAATTCTCAAGATCAAGGACGCCGGAGCGGATCTGTTCTTCAGCGCTACGACGCCGAAACAGGCGGCACAAGCGATCAAGAAGATCGCCGAGCTCGACTGGCATCCGGTCCACATCCTTGACATCAACGCCACCTCGGTCGGCGCCGTCATGAAGCCGGCAGGTCTCGAAGCGTCCAAGGGCGTGATCAGCGTCAACTACGGCAAGGATCCGCTCGATCCGACCTGGAAGGAAGACGCCGGCATGAAGAAATATCTGGAGTTCATGGCCAAGTACTATCCGGACGGCGACGCCACCTCCCTGTTCAACACTTACGGCTATTCAACCACGCAATTGCTGATCCATGTGCTCAAGGCGTGCGGTGACAACCTGACGCGCGAGAACGTCATGAAGCAGGCGACCTCGCTGAAGAACGTTGTGCTCGATCTGTCGCTGCCGGGAATGCAGATCAACACCTCGCCGACTGACTATCGCGTCAACAAACAGCTCCAGATGGAGCGCTTCAACGGCGAGCGCTGGGAGCTGTTCGGCCCGATCCTCGAGGACGCAGGCCCGGCGGGTTAGTTCGCTTGCCCAACTGCCAAAACGACGTCATGCCCGGGCTTGTCCCGGGCATTTACGTTCTTGAGGCGGGAAAGGTATGGATGGCCGGGGTCAAGCCCGGCCAGGATGCCGCAAGAGCCGGGCCAATAACTCAGCTCGGGATCTCGCCAAAGTTCTTCCCGACCGGCAGCACCGCGTGCCGGATCAGGCGCGAATCCTCCACCGCAGCCTGGCGGTGCTTCACCGCTTTGCGATAGACGGGATCGCGGATCATCTCGACGAAAGCCGCGACGCTTGGATATTCGGCGATGAAGCAGTGGTCCCAGCGTTCTTCCGGCGGACCGATCAGCATCAGCTCGAACCTGCCTTGCCAGACGATGCGGCCACCGAGCCGCTCGAACACGGGGCCGCTCTCGCGACCATAGGCCGCATAGGCTTCCGCGCCGCTTGCCTTACGGCCGTCGGGATAGGCCGCCTCCCGGCGCAGGCGCACCAGATTGAGCATGTGGATCGGGCCGGGACGGTCGTTGTCCCGGAATTGCGCAAAGATTTCCTTGGTCGGATCGATGTGGCCCATGCGAGTTCCCTCTTCTTTATGCCGTCGATCCTAGCTCTGCCGCCCAATGAGCGGAACTGCGGCGGACGAATGCGGCACCTCCTAATCGCGCGTTAAGCTCTGGGTAACCGGGCCTTAAACAGCGACCGCTAGCGTGCGGCGGGGCGGGGTGACCGGGCGTTTGCGTATGGGGTCGGGAAAGAAAAAGGGTGGGCGGAAGGAGCCGTTGTTCGGCTTGCCCGCGGCGCTCGCCGATCTGCGCCTGACCGCGGCCGATCGCATTCCCAACGCCGAGGACAAGCCGAAAAAGTCCTCCAGCAAGCGCAAAAGCGATACGTCCGACGATGAGCCGCCACGCGAGCGCAAGGCTCAAGCCATCCGCGGCGGCGCCAGACGCCGGTCGAAGTCGCGCATGGGTGCCGGCCTCGGACGCCTGGTCTATTGGGGCGCCGTGCTGAGCCTGTGGGGCGTGATCGCGGTCTTCGGCGTCGTGATCTGGGTCGGCGCCCACCTGCCGCCGATCCAGTCGCTGGAGATTCCCAAGCGCCCGCCGACGATCCAGATCGTCGGCGTGGACGGCAGCCTGCTGGCGCAGCGCGGCGAGATGGCCGGCGCCAATGTGTCGCTGAAGGACCTGCCGCCTTACTTGCCGAAGGCGTTCATCGCCATCGAGGACCGCCGCTTCTATTCGCATTTCGGTATCGATCCCATTGGCATCCTGCGCGCCCTGGTCACGAACGTGCTCCATCGCGGCGTGTCGCAGGGCGGCTCGACCCTGACGCAGCAGCTCGCGAAAAACCTGTTCCTGACCCACGAGCGCACCATGGCGCGCAAGCTGCAGGAGGCGGAGCTCGCGATCTGGCTCGAGCGCAAGCATTCCAAGAACGAGATTCTGGAGCTCTATCTCAACCGCGTCTATTTCGGTTCCGGCGCCTACGGCGTCGAGGCTGCCGCGCAGAAATATTTCGGCAAGCCGGCGAAGAACGTGACGATCGCCGAAGCCGCGATGCTGGCTGGCCTCGTCAAATCGCCCTCGCGGCTTGCGCCGAACCGCAATCCGGAAGGCGCCGAACAACGCGCGCAAATCGTGCTCGCGGCGATGGCGGATGCCAAGTTCATCACCGAGGCGCAGGCCCAGGCCTCGATCGGCCATCCCTCCTACAATGTGAAGCCGGTCGGCGCCGGCACCGTGAACTACGTGGCCGACTGGATCGGCGAGGTGCTGGACGACCTCGTCGGCCAGATCGACCAGAGCATCAAGGTCGAGACCACGATCGACCCGAAACTCCAGGCCGTGGCGGAAGCCGCCGTCATCGACGAGCTCGCTGCCAAGAGCGTGAAGTTCAATGTCAGTCAGGGCGCGCTGGTGGCGATGACACCGGACGGCGCGGTACGCGCCATGGTCGGGGGGCGGAACTACTCCGAGAGCCAGTACAACCGCGCGGTCACCGCAAAGCGCCAGCCGGGCTCCTCATTCAAACCGTTCGTCTATCTGACGGCGCTCGAGCAGGGACTGACGCCCGACACCGTCCGCCAGGACGCGCCGATCGAGGTCAAGGGCTGGCGACCTGAGAACTACACGCATGAATATTTCGGCGCGGTGACCCTGACGCAGGCGCTGGCGATGTCGCTCAACACGGTCGCCATCCGCCTCGGCCTCGAGGTCGGGCCGAAGAACGTGGTGCGCACCGCGCACCGGCTTGGCATCTCCTCCAAGCTCGAGCCCAACGCCTCGATCGCGCTCGGCACCTCGGAAGTCTCCGTCGTCGAGATGGTCGGCGCCTATGCACCGTTCGCCAATGGCGGCTTCGCCGCCGTGCCGCATGTCGTGACGCGGATCAGGACGCTCGACGGCAAGCTGCTCTACATGCGCCAGCCGGACGAGCACAACCAGGTGATCGAGCCGCGTTACGTCGGGATGATGAACACGATGATGCGGGAGACGCTGATATCAGGCACGGCGAAGAAGGCCGAGATTCCGGGCTGGCAGGCCGCCGGCAAGACCGGCACCAGCCAGGACTACCGCGACGCCTGGTTCATCGGCTACACCGCCAACCTCGTCACCGGCGTCTGGCTCGGCAATGACGACAATTCGCCGACAAAGAAGGCGACCGGCGGCGGCCTGCCGGTAGAAGTCTGGACCCGCTTCATGCGCGCCGCGCACGAGGGCGTGCCGGTGGCCGCCTTGCCGAACCTGCAGAGCAATTGGGGGCCGGCGAACCTCGTGCAGATCTCCTCGCAGGTGTCGCCGCCGACACAGGCGGCGCCCGGACCTGCGCCGATCAGCAATGGCGGCTATCGGGCCCCACCGCCGACGCGCGCCAATGTGCGGCCGGAGGCGGCCGCAGGGCTTGATGGCTGGCTGATGGACCGGCTGTTTGGCGGCAATCGATAAGCTTCGGCCGGAGGTCGTGTGACCTCACAAGAAAAACCGCGAAAACAACCCCATGCACAGTAGGCGTCGTGGTCCGGCGTGATGCGCGACGGGTGGTTCGAAGATGCTCGACAGAGCGAACCCTAATCCTCGACCCCGTACCGGTGCAGATCATTGCCGTAGGTGTCGAGCCACTTCTTGGCGCGCTCCATTGACGGACAGATCCTGCCGCAGACGCGCCAGAACCGCGCTGAGTGGTTCATCTCGACGAGATGGGCGACCTCATGGGCGGCAAGATAGTCGAGCACGTAGGGCGGCGCGAGGATCAGCCGCCAGGAGAACGACAGCGAGCCCGCCGAGGTGCAGGAGCCCCAGCGGCTGGACTGGTCGCGGATCGAGAGCCGCTTCACCTTGACGCCGAGCCCGGCGGCATGGATCTCCGCCGAGCGCTGCAGGTCGCGGCGCGCCTCGCGCTTGAGGAAGTCACTGACACGGCGATCGACATGATCGAGCCCGCCGGCGACGCAGAGAATGCGTTCGCCACTGTCGCGCGTCTCGGTCCACACCGTGCCGCGCGCACCGGCCCGATGAACGATGCGATGGGGAACGCCGCGAAGCGGTATCACTGTGCCAGGCTGAAACGGTGCAGCCTTCGGCAAACGCCCGAGACGAGCAGCGATCCATGCGCCGTGACGCGTGGCGAAGTCTTTCGCTTCGGCCAGCGTGCCGCGCGGCGGGATGGTGAGGATGGCTTCGCGGTCGCTGGGATGGATTCTAAGTGTGTAACGACGCGCTCGGCGGTGCCGGCGCAGCCTGATCGCAAAGAATTGCGATCCGTGGGTGATGACAAGGGTCTTTGGTTCGTGGGGCCGCCGATAAAGGAGCGCGCGAGTGGCCATGTCTGTCAGTCCGGGGAGCAGGAGTTCGCCCGGATTCTGCCATAACCGCCGCCACGGAAATCGCTCGGCGCAAAAACAAATCATTTGCCCAATATACAGCGGTCTGGCGTCCGGGAGACCCTACAGACTGGGGTCGGAACCCGGTTTTTTCGCCCCCGCTGGATGCATGCAGCCTTCCCAAGAGATGAGGGAGGACTCACTCCTTTAAAGCTACCTAAATACCGCGAATCTGACCAGGACCCGACCCCGCCGGAACTCCGGCAAGGGACGGAATTTTCGACGGGAAAGCCGAAAAACGCTCTATTCGGCCGCAAGCGCCTGCGTTGCGCTCGGATTCGCAGCCGAGATCATGAAATCATGGATGCGCGGCACGATTTCCGATTTGAAGCGCGAGCCGTTGAACACGCCGTAATGTCCGACGCCCTTCTGGACGTAGTGAACGCGACGATGGTCCGGAATCGAGCTGCACAACGCGTGTGTCGCTTCGGTCTGACCGAGACCCGAGATATCGTCGTTCTCACCTTCGATCGTCATCAACGCAACGCGCCTGACCTTGGAGGGGTCGACGCGAGTTCCGCGATGGGTCATCTCACCCTTCGGCAGCGAATGTTTCACGAACACGGTGTCGACCGTCTGCAGATAATATTCTGCCGAGAGATCCATCACCGCGAGGTATTCGTCATAGAACTCGCGATGCTTGTCGACGAGGTCGCCGTCGCCCTTCACCAAATTGGCGAAGAGCTGCTTGTGGGCGTCCATGTGCCGGTCGAGATTCATGCTGATGAAGCCGTTCAGCTGCAAGAATCCCGGATAGACGTCGCGCATCATGCCCGGATGCGGGAACGGCACCTTGGTGATGACGTGATTGCGGAACCAGTCGATGCCGCGCTGCTGCGCCAGATTGTTCACCGAAGTCGGATTGCGGCGGGTGTCGATCGGACCACCCATCAGCGTCATCGAGGTCGGCACGAAGGGATCGCGCCGCGCTTCCATGATCGAGACGGCGGCAACGACGGGAACGGAGGGCTGGCACACAGCCATCACGTGGGTGTTGCCGCCGAGGACGTGCAGCATCTCGATGACGTAATCGATGTAGTCGTCGAGATCGAAGCGGCCGTCGCTCAGGGGCACCATGCGGGCATCGGCCCAATCGGTGATGTAGACCTCATGCGCCGGCAGGAACGCCTCGACCGTGCCGCGGAGCAGCGTCGCATAGTGGCCGGACATCGGCGCAACGATCAGCACGCGCGGCTGCGGGCTGCGCAGCGGACGGGCAAATTTGCGATCGAAGTAGAGCAATCGGCAGAACGGCTTTTCCCAGACCGAGCGGATTTCGAGGGGCACCCGGATGCCGTTGACCTCGGTGTGGTCGAGGCCCCATTCCGGCTTGCCGTAGCGGCGCGTGGTGCGCTCGAACAATTCGCAGGCTGCAGCCACCGACTTGCCGATTTCGGTGCGCGCCCAGGGATTCAGCGGATTCTGAAACAACAGCCTGGTCGCGTCGGTGACGGCGCGTGCCGGATTGAGAGAGGCCTGTGCCATCTCGTACATCCAGTACATCGGCGTGGTCAGGACCGGGCTGCCTTCTGCCGCCAGGGGCGGCGCGCCGCCAAACTCACCAATAGGCATCGCTATATTCCTCTTCGCATCGCAGCATACTGCCGAATGCGCAATATCGCGTCAATGCATGGTTCCGTACATCTACGTATCGGGGACAGCTAAATCAGCAAGAATCCACGGGAAAGTGACACTATTCCCCGCTTGATAACAGCGAGCCATTCTTCCTGGCGCTGCGCAAAAGGACGAGAAATGCTCCAAACGATGCAACCAGCAGCATCGCGTTGATGGCCAATGCCTCCACCATCAGATCGGTTCGGAAGTTTTGCTCGATCAGGAGCGCTCGCATCCCTTCGAACACGTAGGTCGGCGGCAGTGCCCAGGCAACATATTGCAGCCAGACCGGCAGCACGCTGACCGGATAGTAGACGCAGGCGAGCGGCATGATCGCGAACATCAAGGTCCAGACGATGCTCTCGGCGCCCAGCCCGTTCCGCACGACCAGACCCGAGACGAAGATGCCGACCGACCAGCTCGTGAAGATCAGGTTGCAGAAGAAGGCGATCAACGGCAGGCCGAGGCTGTAGACATTGAAGTGAAATAGGGCCAGCGCGAGCAGCGTCATGGGAATGACGCCGATCGCAAGCCGGATCAGACTCATGACCATGAGCGACAGCAGAAATTCGACCGGCTTCAGCGGGCTCATCATGAGATTGCCGAGGTTGCGCGCCCACATCTCCTCCAGGAACGAGATGGAGAAGCCGAGCTGCCCGCGGAACAGGATGTCCCAGAGGATGACGGCGCCGATCAGCGTGCCGCCGGCGCGCGCGAAGAAGTTTGCATTCTGCGCGATGTAGAGCTGGAGGAAGCCCCAGGTGATGACCTGGAGCGCCGGCCAGTACAGCAGCTCCAGTAACCGCGGCCATGACGACAACAGGAGATACCAGTAGCGCAGGATCATCGCGCCGATGCGGTGGACGGAAAGGCCGCGATGGAGGGCGATGTCGGTCATTGGGGCATCCTTAGCTGTCATCCCGGGGCGCGACATCGTCGCGAGCCCGGGATCCATAACCACAGGATTGAATTTGGCGAAGACTCAGGGTTACCTGTCTCGCCCCACAACCGCTGCCTGTGGTTATGGATTCCGGGCTCGCGCTCCGCGCGCCCCGGAATGACGAGGCTTCATTCAGGCTACGGCCGAGACATCGAGACTCTCTCACCTCGCCGCCTCCTTCGCACCGTTCACCCGCCCGCGCGCGACGTCCAGAAACACCTCCTCCAGCGTGGCACGGTTGTAGCGGGCCATGATGGCTTCGGGCGTATCATCGTCCTCAATACGGCCGCGCTTCATGATGATGACGCGGTCGCAGAGCCGCTCAACCTCGAGCATGTTGTGTGACGCCAGCAGGATGGTGGCGTTATTGTCCTTGCGGTAGCCTTCCAGATGCGCCCGCACCCAGTCGGCCGTGTCAGGGTCGAGCGAAGCGGTCGGCTCGTCCAGCAGCAAGAGCTCCGGCTGGTTGATCAGCGCCTTCGCCAGCGCGACGCGCGTCTTCTGCCCGGCCGAGAGCTTGCCGTTGGCGCGGTCGATGAAGTCGTTGAGATCGAGATCCTCGGCCAGTTTTGCGATGCGATCCGCGAGGTGTTTCACCGCATAGAGCTTGCCGAAAATGGTGAGGTTCTGCCGCACCGTGAGCCGCATCGGCATGTCGACATAGGGGCTCTCGAAGTTCATTCGGCCCAAGACTGCCGCGCTCTCCTCCGGTATCCGATGTCCGAGCACGCGGACGCGGCCGGAAGTCGGCAGCACCAAGCCCATGATCATCGCGATGGTGGTGGTCTTGCCGGCGCCGTTGCCGCCCAGGAGCCCGGTGATGCTGCCGTAGGGAAGCGAAAAGGAGATGCCGTCGACCGCGCGGGTCTGCTTGTAGACCTTGACCAGGCGATCGACCTCGATGGCCGCGGACGAAATGCCATCCGCGACAGTCGGCCGACTTGAAGCCTTGTCATTCTCAGTCATGCTGCACGGGTTCTTCGGCCATTGCCGCGTGGAGCGCAAGCCTTGATGTCCGGGACTTCCGCCCCATGGACCGTGGGACACGCGTGTTTGTGATCGGACACGCGCACCGCTAGATTGGCCCGTCATGACCGAGACCGCCGCTTCCAACTTCCGGCCTTCGCAGCGACACATCCGCCTGGATACCATCCTGCGGCTGCGCTGGCTCGCTGTGCTGGGCCAGCTCGCCGCGATCTTCGTCGTGGCGCAGGGGCTCGAGTTCGAGGTCGAGATTGTTCCCTGTGTCAGCATTATCGCTGTGTCGGCGGCGCTCAATCTGGCCCTGCAGACCGTCGCCAACCCGATGCGGCGGTTGGAGCCGCTCCAGGCCGCCGGACTGCTGGCGCTGAACATCGTGGAATTGGCCGGGCTCTTGTTCTTCACCGGTGGATTGCAGAACCCGTTCTCGTTCCTGTTCCTCGCGCCAGTCCTGATTTCGGCCACCGCGCTGCCGGCGCGATTGACGTTCGCGCTCGGACTTCTGGCGGTGGCCTGCGCCTCGATCCTGTTCTTCTTTCATCTGCCGCTGCCTTGGGATTCCGAGGATCCCGTGGTGCTGCCGCCGATCTATCTGGTCGGTGTCTGGCTTTCGATCGTGCTCGCCATCGGCGTCACCAGCCTCTACTCGTTCCAGGTGACTGAGGAAGCCCGCAAGCTTGCCGATGCATTGGCTGCGACCGAACTGGTGCTGACGCGCGAGCAGCATCTGACCCAGCTCGATGGCCTCGCCGCCGCCGCGGCGCATGAGCTTGGCACGCCGCTTGCGACCATCTTCCTGATTTCGCGCGAGCTGGAAAAGACCGTGACGGATCCGGCCTTCGCGGCGGACCTGAAAACGCTGCGCGAGCAGACGCAACGCTGCCGCGACATCCTGAGCAAGATCACCCAGCTCTCCTCCACCGGCGCGCCGTTCGACCGCATGAAACTGTCCGAGTTAATCGAAGAGGTGGTGGCGCCGCATCGCGATTTCGGCGTCGACATCAAGGTGCGGATCGCGGTGGCCGGAACGGTCGAGCCGATCGGATCGCGCAATCCGGCAGTGCTCTATGGCGTCGGCAACATCGTCGAGAACGCCGTCGATTTCGCCAACTCTACCGTCGAGGTTAACGCGTGGTGGAGCAACGAGACGATCGAGATCGTGATCTCCGATGACGGCCCGGGCATTCCGCCCGACCTTATGAACCGGATCGGCGAGCCTTATCTGTCGCGACGGCGCAACCAGGATGCCGGCGGCGGCCTCGGGCTCGGCGTGTTCATCGCCCGCACGCTGCTCGAACGCACCGGCGCCAAGGTCTCGTTCACCAACCGGACCTTTCCGGAACACGGTGCAGTGGTCCAGATCGCGTGGCCGCGCGAGCGTTTTGAGGCTATCGAGACCATCGAAGAAACAATAGGATAGGGCGCGACCTTGCGTCGCACGTGAGGCCCGATCGACTATTGGCGGCCTTGGCACCGCCTGATTGCGGCGCCATATGTGGATGTGCCGGAGAGAGGACAAAACCTTGAACGCCATCGCCGAACTGAACGACCAGACGGACCGCTCGCTTCTCATCGTGGAAGACGACAAGCCGTTCCTGGAGCGCCTGTCGCGCGCCATGGAGACGCGCGGCTTTGCCGTGACGTCGTGTGACACGGTCTCGGATGGTCTTGCGCAAATCGGCAAGTCCGCGCCCGCCTACGCCGTGGTCGATCTCAGGCTCGGCGACGGCAACGGTCTCGACGTCGTCTCTGCGCTCAAGAAGAAGCGCCCCGAAGCCCGCGCCATCGTGCTGACCGGCTATGGCAACATCGCCACCGCCGTCACGGCGGTGAAGATGGGCGCGATCGACTATCTCTCGAAGCCCGCCGATGCCGACGACGTCGTCGCCGCGCTGCTCTCGACCGGCGCAGAAAAATCCGAGTTGCCGGCCAACCCGATGTCCGCTGACCGCGTGCGCTGGGAGCACATCCAGCGCATCTACGAGATGTGCAACCGCAATGTCTCGGAAACGGCGCGGAGGCTGAACATGCACCGGCGGACCTTGCAGCGCATTCTGGCAAAGCGCGCGCCGCGGTGACGGTTTCGTAGGGTGGGCAAAGGCGCAAGCGCCGTGCCCACCACTTTTGCATTAGCCTTGATTAGCTTGAATGGTGGGCACGCTTCGCTTTGCCCACCCTACGGCAGCCGTGATCGCGGCGCCGTTACTCCCAAAAATCCGCGTGCCCCTGTGGATCGACCAGGCGGTTGATCCGCAATGCCGCCGCCATGCCAAACCGCACCGTCATCTGCTTGCGGGTCGCGGCCGCGATCTTGTGCTCGGGCGCCTCGCAATGCATGTGCGCGCCATAGGCATCCGCGATGATCAGGCCGGTGTCTTGCGGAAAGATCTCGCAAGGCAGATCCTGAGTGAAGGCGAAAAACAGCCGGTCGCAATGCGCGCGGTATTCGTGCCACTTCTGATCGGCGCGCAGATCCTCCACCGACGATTTGATCTCGACGATCCAGATCTCGCCGCGCTCGTTCAGCGCCACCAGATCGGCACGCCGGCCCGACGGCAGCGGCAATTCGCTGATGCAGGAAAAGCCGAGCGAACGTAGCAGCCGCGCCGTGCCGCGCGCGATCGCGAGCGCGGTTTCGGATTGGCGGCGGTCCGGCGGCGGCACGAGGGCGATGCGGGCGGGATTGTCCATGGGGGGAGCTTAGCCGATTCCATTCACTCCGTCATTCCGGGGCGCGCCACTTGGCGCGAGCCAGGAATCCATAACCACAAGGATAAGTGCGGCGCGAGCCGGCAACTCCGAGGGTTCGCAAAACTCCTTCCTGTGGTTATGGGTCGCGGGCTCGCGCCAAGTGGCGCGCCCCGGGACGACAAGAGGCGGAACCTCATCTCCCCCACGCACTTATCACGCAGCCGCCGCACCTCGGCGGGAGCATCGAGGCCGCTCGCGCATGATCGACGATCTCTGGTACAAGAACGCCATCATCTATTGCCTCTCCGTCGGCACCTACATGGATGCCAACGGCGACGGCATCGGCGATTTCAAGGGGCTATTGCGCCGGCTCGATTATCTGCACGGCCTTGGCATCACCACGATCTGGCTGATGCCGTTCCAGACCTCGCCGGGCCGCGACAACGGTTACGACATCGCCGATTATTACAGCGTCGATTCCCGCTACGGCACGCTCGGCGATTTCGTCGAGTTCGCCCAGGGCTGCAAGCAGCGCGGCATCCGCGTCATCATCGACCTCGTCGTCAACCACACCTCCGACCAGCACAACTGGTTCAGGGAAGCACGGCGCGACAAGAATTCGCCCTATCGCGACTGGTATGTCTGGTCCGACAGGAAGCCCGATAATGCCAACAAGGGCATGGTGTTTCCCGGCGTGCAGAAATCGACCTGGACGCGCGACAAGGAAGCCGGTGCCTGGTATTTTCACCGCTTCTACGATTTCCAGCCCGACCTCAACACGTCGAACCCGCAGGTGCAGGCGGAGATCCTGAAGATCATGGGCTTCTGGATCCAGCTCGGCGTATCAGGCTTTCGCATGGATGCCGTGCCCTTCGTGATCGCAACCAAGGGCGCGAAGGTGAAGAAGCCGGTCGAGCAATACGACATGCTGCGCACGTTCCGCGAATTCCTGCAATGGCGGGAAGGCGAAGCCATCATCCTGGCAGAAGCCAATGTGCTGCCGAACACGGACATGCAGTATTTCGGCCGCGATGGCGACCGCATGCACATGATGTTCAACTTCCAGGTCAACCAGCATCTGTTCTACGCGCTGGCCTCGGCCGATTCACGCCCGCTGGCGAAGGCGCTGAAGGCGACCAAGCCACGGCCGGCCTCGGCACAATGGGGCCTGTTCTTGCGCAATCATGACGAGCTCGATCTCGGCCGCCTCACCGACGCGCAACGCGAGGTCGTGTTCAAATGCTTTGGTCCCGACAAGGACGTGCAGCTCTACGACCGCGGCATTCGTCGCCGGCTTGCGCCGATGCTGGGCGGCGACCGCCGGTGGCTCGAGCTCGCCTACAGCCTGATGTGCACGCTCCCGGGCACGCCTGTGATCCGCTACGGCGACGAAATCGCCATGGGTGACGACCTCTCGCTGCCCGACCGCAACTGCGCACGCACGCCGATGCAATGGTCGGCCGAGCCGCATGGCGGCTTCACCAAGAGCAACAGGCCGGCGATCCCCGTCATCGACAAGGGGCCTTACGGCTACCCGCACGTCAATGTCGCAAAACAGCGGCGTGACCCGAACTCCATGCTGAACTGGACCGAGCGCATCATCCGCATGCGCAAGGAGGTGCCCGAGATTGGCTGGGGTGATTTCACTGTGATCCCGGCGCGCGACCCCGCTGTTTTCATCATCCGCTACGACTGGCGCAACAATTCCGTCCTGTTTATGCATAACCTCGACGAGAAGCCACGCGAGGTCGCGTTCTCAGCGGGGTTGCCTGGCGATGCCGGCGAGCACCTGATCAACCTGCTCTCGGAAGACCACAGCCACGCCGACAAGCGCGGCCAGCATCGCGTCGTGCTGGAGCCGTATGGCTATCGCTGGTATCGGGTCGGCGGGCTGGATTATCTCTTGAAGCGGAGCGACATCGAAGAGAAGAGGCTGCGGGGGAAGCGGCGCGGACGTTAGCCACACGCACTGCCGTCGTCCCGGCCTAGTGCAATTGCGCACGGGGGCCGGGACCCATAACCACAGGGAGGAGTGTGGGGCGAGCTAGCAACTCCAAGTCTTCGCCAAACGTCTCGCTGTGGTTGTGGGTCCCGGATCTGCGCTCCGCTTCGCTGCGCTTGTCCGGGACGACAGTCAGGCGGGCGGTTGCACCACCACCCCCTCATTGCCGCGCAAATCCAGCACGCCTTCTAGCTTCTCCCCTTCACGATCCAGAAACGTCGACAGCAATATCTCGCTGCCAAAGCGGATTGCGCTGGTGGTGACCGCAATCGGCTCGGGGCCGAGATTGAGCGCGACGATCACCGCCCTGCCCGCGGCCTCGCGGCGATAGATCAGGAGATCGCCTTGCGCGGCGATCGGATGATAGTCGCCTGCGACCAGCGGCGGAGAAGTCCTTCGCAACGCGATCAGGCGCTTGTAGAGGCACAGGATCGAGCGCGCGTCGGCATCGAGATTGACGACGTTCTCATGGACATGATCCTCCGGCAGCGGCAGCCACGGTTTGACCTCCGAGAAGCCGGAGAAGTTGGACGAATCCCACTGCATCGGCGTGCGGCAGCCGTCGCGACCGACCCCGATGCCGGGCACGTTCTTCTCGAAGGGATCGCGGACGTCCTCGGGCGCGATCGCGAACTGATGCATGCCGATCTCGTCGCCGTAATAGAGCGTCGGCGTGCCCCGCAGTGTCAACAGCAGCATGGCGGCGACGCGGGCCTGCTCGGACCCGACGCGGCTCGCCACCCGCGGGCGATCGTGATTGCCGAGCACCCAATTCGGCCAGGCGCCTTTCGGCAGCGCCTTCTCGTAGTCGTCAATGATCTTCTCGATCGCGCGCGCGCTCCAAAAGGTCGAGAGCAGCGCGAAGTTGAACGGCATTTGCGCGCCGGTGAGGTCGTTGCCGTAATACGCCATGAGACGATGCAGCGGCAGATAAACTTCGCCGATCAGCACGCGGGCACGATAGGCATCTGTGACGCGCCGCATCTCGGCGATGACGTCAAACACTTCCGGCTGGTCGGTGGAATATTGCGTGAGGAGTTTCTCATTCGGCGGCCGGCCCTCGACGTAATGGGGGTTCGGCGGATTGTCGCGAAACTCGGAATCCTTGATCAAATGCCAGATCACGTCGACGCGAAAACCGTCGACGCCCTTCTCCAGCCAGAACCGCATCACGTCGTAGATCGCCGCGCGGACATCAGGATTGCGCCAGTTCAGGTCCGGCTGCGCCGCGAGGAAGGCGTGGTAGTAATATTGGCCGGTGGCCGCATCGAGCTGCCATGCGCCGCCGCCGAACTCGGATAGCCAGTTGTTCGGCACGCCGCCATCGGGGGCAGGGTCGCGCCAGATGTACCAGTCGCGCTTGGGATTGTCGCGCGAGGAGCGGCTCTCGAGGAACCAGGGATGTTGGTCGGAGGTGTGGTTCGGCACGAGATCGAGGATCAGCTTGAGGCCGGCCTCATGTGCGGCGGCGAGCAGTGCATCGAAATCCGCCATCGTGCCGAACAACGGATCGATGCCGGTATAGTCGGAGATGTCGTAGCCGAAATCGGCCATCGGCGAGGGAAAGATCGGCGACAGCCAGATCGCGTCGACGCCGAGCGATTTCACGTAAGGCAGCCGCCGCAGAATGCCAGCGAGATCGCCGACGCCGTCGCCATTCGAGTCCTGAAAGGAGCGCGGATAGATCTGGTAGAAGATGCCGTCGCGCCACCACTTGTCGCCCTGAGCCATGCCGGAAAACCCACCCAAAAATCTGCGCCTTGCGCGAGAGAACGCGAAAGCAACGCTGCGGTTCAAACAGCCACGCGAATTGGGACGGTCGTGTGACGATCGAAGCGGCTGTTCCCCGGCCGGACCGCGACTATTTTGCTTGGCGGCGCAGCAAAAATCGGCATTGTGACGCCATGACCGAGCAAAATGACACACAAGCCAAAGCCGGCGCGATCATCGTCCCCGTGACGCTGTTCGAGCAAAATTGCACCATCATCTGGGACGAGCCCGGCAAGAAAGCCGTGGTGATCGACCCCGGCGGCGACGTGCCGAAGATCCTGGACGCGATCAAGCAGACCGGCGTGAGCGTCGAGAAGATCTGGCTGACCCACGGCCATATCGACCATGTCGGCGGCGCGGCGGAATTGCGCGATGCGCTGAAGGTGCCGATCGAGGGCCCGCATGTGGCGGACAAGTACCTGCTCGACAACGTGGTCGAAAGCGGCACGCGCTTCGGCATGACGGGCGTGCGCAATTTCGAGCCCGACCGCTGGCTCGACGAGGGCGACACCGTCTCGATCGGCAGCCTCTCGTTCGACATTCTGCATTGCCCTGGCCACTCGCCGGGCAGCGTGGTGTTCTTCAATAAGGATTTGCGGTTTGCCCATGTCGGCGACGTCCTGTTCGCCGGCTCCGTCGGGCGCACCGATCTGCCCGGCGGCAGTCACGCCACGCTAATCAACTCGATCAAGACCAAGCTGCTGCCGCTCGGCGACGACGTCGGCTTCATCTGCGGTCATGGCGCCGGCTCGAGCATCGGCCAGGAGCGGATGACCAATCCGTTCATCACCGGCGAGATGTGAGGCTTACTCGGCGGCGTCGACCAGCGCCGCTGTCTCACCAAGGTTGCGCTCGCCCCATTCTCGGATCGCGGCGACGACAGGCACAAAGCTCTTGCCCTTGCGAGTGAGGCGATATTCGACCTTGGGCGGCACCTCGCCAAAATCCTTGCGGTCGATCAAGCCGCTCGCCGTCAGTGCCTTCAATTCACGGCTGAGCACGCGTGGGGTGATCTCAGCGCTGCCTTCCGTGCCGCGCAGCAGACCGGTGCGAATCTCGCCATAGCGGCGCGGGCCGTCCTTGAGGTCCCAGACAATGCGCAGCTTGTACTTGCCGCTGATCATCTTCTGAAACGCCGCGACCGGACAGGCGCGCGCCGGAATTGTCTTTGCCATGTCGCCTTCCTCCATGTGCGGGGACAGAGATTAGGAGCGACGGCGAAAAAGTCCATACTATCAATTTTGTCCATACTTGCAGGACGGCGCACAAGCCGCAGATGATGATGCACACGACGAACAGGGAGCGTCACATGAAGCACTTCATGATCAAATACGAATTCAAGAACGGTACGACGGAAGAGTGGCACCAGGAGATCGGCCGTTTTATCAAAGCGATCGACGATGATCCGGAGCTAAAGGGCCGGATCGGCTATCGCGTCCTGAAGAACCGCGAGGACGGCCACTATTTCCATCTCGCCAGCGTCGCGGACGATGACGCGCAAAAAGCGCTGCAATCGCGCGACTTCTTCAAACACTATTCGGCGACGACGCGACAGGTCTCCGGCGGCGAGGTAACGGCAACGCCAATCGAGTGGATCGATCAGACGGCCTGAGCTACTTCATCAAGCCCGCGGCGGTGAGCGCACGTGTGATGATCCGACCGAGATCGAAGCCGCGGGAGTCCTCGCGCTTCGGCTCGGCTGGCTGTTCGGCGACGGCGACGCGGATCGAGCGGGCAAGATGCGGTGCGGGCGAACGCGCTGGTGCTGGCTTTGCCGCCTTCTTCGCGTCCGGAATCCAGCCGGTGAGGCCGAAGAACTTTGCGATGTGATAAGAGGACGAGATGCCGGCCTCGATCAGGAACGCGCCTTCGACGCCGTAGCGCTGGTCGTTGTCGGCCAGCCCGAGCGGCATGCCGTGCGCCATGCCGGTGACGGCATAGGACTCGACCAGCGTCTCGCCGTCCTTGTTCCACCAGGCCTGGCGCGGATAGCCGTCGACGTTGGTCTCGGCCATCGGCGTCATCGGCAGATCATGCAGGTCGAGCCACTGCTTGACGATCTCGTTGGCGTTGCCGGGATTGACGGTGCGATCGGCGCTGCCGTGCCACACCGAAACCCTCGGCCAGGGCCCGCGATGGTCCGACGCCCGCCGCACCAAATCGCCGAGCTCGCGCTCGGGCCGCCCAGGGGAATGAAACATGCCGTCCAGCGCTTCACGCAGGTTCGAGGCGATGCCGTAAGGCAGGCCGGCAATGATCGCGCCGGCCGCGAAGACTTCAGGATAGGTTGCAAGCATCACCGAGGTCATGCCGCCGCCGGCGGAGAGCCCGGTGATGAAGACGCGCGTGTCATCGATGCGATGTGTATCGACCATATGCGCGATCATCTCGCGGATCGATTGCGCTTCACCGCTGTCGCGCACCGTGTCTTCCGGATTGAACCAGTTGAAGCAGGTGTTGCCGTTGTTGATGCGCTGCTGCTCGGGCATCAGCAGGGCAAAGCCGTAATGACGTGCGAGCGTCGACCAGCCCGCGCCGAGATCATAGCTTGCCGCGGTCTGGCCGCAGCCATGCAGCACGACGACGAGCGCGCGCGGTTTCTGCAGTTGCGCCGGCACGAACGCGAACATGCGCAAGTTTCCGGGATTGTCGCCGAAGCCGGTGACTTCCTCCAGCGGACTGGAGGCATCGGCGCTCGCGCCGAAGCCAGGCAGGCGCAGACCGTCCATTCTTGGCAGACGTCTCAAGAGGTCGACATTTCTGGCTAGCGACACGGCAATTTCCTGGTGGGCGGCTTTCAACGTTTACCCAGACCAGATAGTTGCTGCAGCGCAAAATGAAAAGACTGTGTGCTGCCAATCGCCCCTGAATCACGCAGAATCCCGCAAGAATCCGCACGTATTAACAGCACCGCCTCAACTTCGTGCAGATGCGCGGCGCATCCACGCCAGAAATGCGGCGCAGATCATGATTAACGTCACAAACAGCGCAAGCGAAACGAGGAAACCCGCCCGCGCCGATTGCGATGCTTCAATCGCGAAGAACGCCGCGCCGATTGCGGCCACTCCGGCCGCATTTCCGATCTGCACTGTGGTGCCATACATGCCGGACGCCGAGCCTGCCGCGACGGGCTTCACCGTCGAGAGCACCGCGCTGGACAGCGGCGCCATCACCAGGCCCTGGCCGTAGCCGAAGATGATCATAATCAGTGCGAGTGCGATTGGTGTCGGCGCATCGCCAGCGCCCGCCGCAAGAGCGAGTGCGGCGAGGCCCGCGATCTGCAACGCGCAGCCTTCGATCAAAACCCTGGTGCCGCGGTGCTTCGCCCGCGCGCCGCTGTGGCGCGAGGCCACCACGAAAGCGAGTGCGAGTGGAATGAAGGCCATGCCGGCCGCAAGCGGCGGGATCTTTAGGCCGCTCTGCATGAACAGCGTCATCACCAGATAGAATGAGAGATTGGCGAGGAAGAAAAAGAAGGCGGCGCCGAGCCCGCGCAGGAACGCGGCATCCGCGAGCAGCGTCAGATCGATCAGCGGCATGCCGCCGGCGCGTGCGACCGCGTGTTCGAGCCTCACGAACGCGAACAGGATCACGCCGCCGCTTCCCATCACGGCCCACAGCCACGGCGCCCAGCCGACATCGTGACCGAACAGCAGCGGCCCGATCAGGCACAGCAGTCCCGCGAACAGCACAACGCTGCCCTTGATGTCGAGCTTCGTGCCAGCCCGGCGCGGCACCGACGGCATGATGCGCGATGCGGCAATAGCGATGACGAGGCCACAGGGCACATTGACGAAGAACACCGAGCGCCAACCGGTGCCCGCGAGATCGAGCGTCACCAGGAGACCGCCGAGCAGGAAGCCCGCCGCGCCGGCAAGCCCGAGCACGACGCCGTAGATGCCGAAGGCGCGACTGCGCGAATCGTCGGTGAAGAGCAGGTGCAGCGTCGCCAGCACCTGCGGCACCATCAGCGCTGCGGTCGCGCCCTGCGCCAGCCGTGCGATGATCAGCTCCGCACCTGAGAGCGCCAGGCCGCACCACAGTGAGGTCACGGTGAAACCGAGCACGCCGGCAAGGAAGACGTTTTTCGCGCCGTGGATGTCGCCGAGCCGGCCGCCGGTGACGACCAGCGTCGCATAGGCGATCAGGTAGATCGCGATCACAGATTCGATCTGGGCCGGCGTGGCCTGCAGGTCGACCGCAATGGTCGGAATCGCGACGTTGACCACGAAGGCATCGACGCCGAACATGAACTGGGCAGCAACGACGATCGCCAGCACCCACCAGCGGCGCGACGAATCGATCTGCCTTGTGACGGTTTGATGCATCGGTGCGCGGATCCTCCGGGTTTGATCGTCTGGATGTTCCCAGATCGGCGTCTTTCGCGCGATTACCTCCGAGGTAGGATTCGCGAGGTCTCACTTCTCCCTGAAGGGAGAAGAAGAGGCAGCTTCATCGCATGCCTGCATTCCGCCGCGCGGGACATCGTGCGATTGCGTTCGCTTCTGCCAGAACGTAGCCTCACCGTCTCAACAAACAAAAAGTCCAGCCGGAGAGAACGCCATGGCGCGCCTGAAGTTCGGAGCCTTTCTTGCCCCGCATCACCCGATCGGCGAGCATCCGATGCTCCAGTTCCGGCGCGATCTCGACCTGGTCGAGCAGTTGGACAGCCTCGGCTATGACGAGTTCTGGTGCGGCGAGCATCACTCCTCCGGCTGGGAGATGATCGCCTCGCCCGAGATGTTTCTCGCGGCGGCCGGCGAGCGCACCAAGCGGATCAGGCTCGGTACCGGCGTGATATCGCTGCCCTATCATCATCCCTTCAACGTCGCCCAGCGCATGGTGCAGCTGGACCACATGACCGGCGGCCGCGCCATTTTCGGCTCGGGCCCCGGCGCACTCGCCTCCGACGCGCACACCCTCGGCATCGACCCGATGATGCAGCGCGACCGCCAGGACGAGGCGATCGGCATCATCCGTCGGCTCTTCAACGGCGAGCGCGTCACCGCCAAGACCGACTGGTTCACCATGAACGACGCCGCATTGCAGATCCTGCCGCTGCAGGAGGAGATGCCGTTCGTGGTGGCCTCGCAGATCTCTCCATCCGGCATGACGCTCGCCGGCAAATACGGCATCGGCATCATCTCGCTGGGTTCGATGACGACCCAGGGCCTGATGTCGCTGCAGCAGCAATGGCAATTCGCCGAGGATGCCGCGAAGAAACACGGTACCACGGTGAGCCGCGCCGACTGGCGCGTGCTGCTGACCTTCCACATCGCCGAGAGCCGCGAGCAGGCGCGCCGCGAGGCCGGCGCCGGTCTGATGCGCTGGCACAACGAATATAATGTCGGCACGCTGCAACGGCCGGGCCTCACCGCGTTCTCCTCGCCGGATGAAGCCGTGGACAAGACCGCCTTCGTGGAGGGCGCGGCGTCCACCATCGGCACGCCCGACGATCTCGTCAAAACCATCAAGAACGTGATGCAGGTCTCCGGCGGCATCGGCGCCATCATCGGTTTCGTGCACGACTGGGCCAATCCGGAAGCGACGCGCCGAAGCTGGGACATGGTGGCGCGCTATGTCGTGCCGGAGATCAACGGCTACATCGATCCCTTGCGCAAGTCGCAAAAGTTCGTGATCGAGAACCGCGCGATTTTCGAGCGCGCAGGTCAGGCCGTGATGGCCAAGATCATGGAAAACGAGAAGGCCGCCGAGGCGCTGAAGGTCACCGGCGCCGGCCGGGTCGCGATCCCCGCCGTCAATGCCCCGGATCTGCAGAAGGAAGCGGCGAAGCGATAGGCGCAGGGCCTATCTCCACTGGTCGTCCCGGACAAGTGCGCCTCAAGCGCGCGCAGATCCGGGACCCATAACCACAGGATAGTGTTTGGCGAAGATTGCTAACCACTATCTCGTACTACAACTTCTTCCTGGGTTTATGGGTCCCGACCTTCGCCGGGACGACCACGGTATGTGTGGCGACTTGCGTGCAAGACAACCGCCGCATCATCGTGCCAGGATTGTGCTATATCGCCGGGGTCAGCCAGCCGGGAGCAATCCTCATGTCGATGCAGAATGTGGCCACGCCTGCGCTTCAGTACACCGCGCCCAAGCGCAACGAGCTGACGCATATCCCGGGCGACGAAGGCTGGCCGATCATCGGCAAGACCTTTCAGGTGCTGGCCGACCCCAAGGGGCATATCGAGAGGAACGGCGCCAAATACGGCCCGGTCTACCGCACGCACATTTTCGGCGAAACCAATGTCGTGCTGCTCGGGCCGGAGGCCAACGAGCTCGTGCTGTTCGACCAGCAGAAGCTGTTCTCCTCGACCCATGGCTGGAACAAGGTGCTTGGGCTCCTGTTCCCGCGCGGGTTGATGTTGCTCGATTTCGACGAGCACCGGCTGCATCGCAAGGCACTGTCGGTCGCGTTCAAGTCCGGGCCGATGAAATCCTATCTCGGCGATCTCGACCGCGGCATTTCGGCGCGGGTGGCACAATGGAAGGCCAAGCCCGGCGAGATGCAGCTTTATCCGGCGATGAAGCAGCTCACGCTCGATCTGGCGGCGGCATCCTTTCTCGGCGCCGATATCGGGCCGGAGGTCGACGAGATCAACCGCGCCTTCGTCGATATGGTCGCGGCCGCCGTCGCGCCGATCCGCAAGCCGCTGCCCGGCACGCAGATGGCCGCCGGCGTGAGAGGACGCAAGCGCATCGTCGCTTATTTCCGCGAACAGATTCCGCTCCGGCGCGGCACTCACGGCGGCGACGATCTGTTCTCGCAGCTCTGCCGCGCCACCCACGAGGATGGTGCCTTGCTATCCGAGCAGGACATCGTCGACCATATGAGCTTCCTGATGATGGCGGCGCACGACACGCTGACCTCGTCGCTGACCTCCTTCATCGGCGAGCTCGCCGCGAACCCGGAGTGGCAAAGCAAGCTGCGCGACGAGGTTGCTGCGCTTGGCCTAGCGGCGGATGCACCGACCAGCTTCGACGATCTCGAAAAAATGCCGCTGTCGGAGATGGCGTTCAAGGAAGCGCTGCGGCTCAAGCCGCCGGTGCCCTCGATGCCGCGCCGCGCCATGCGCGATTTCACCTTCAAGGGCTATACGATCCCCGCCGGCACCGCGATCGGCGTCAATCCGCTCTATACGCATCACATGAAGGACATCTGGCCGGAGCCGGATCGCTTCGATCCGCTTCGCTTCACCGAGGAAGCCCAGCGCAACCGCCACCGCTTTGCCTGGGTCCCGTTCGGCGGCGGCGCGCATATGTGCCTTGGCCTGCACTTCGCCTACATGCAGGCGAAGTGCTTCGCCCGGCACTTCCTGCAGAACATCGAGGTGTCGCTGGAGCCCGGCTACAGACCGGACTGGCAGATGTGGCCGATCCCGAAGCCGCGGGATGGACTGCGGGTGCGGATGAAGGCGGTGTGAGCACCACTTCGCTCCTCGCAATGATGGAAGGCCCGGTTTCGTCGTGTGGGCAAAGGCGCGGAGCGCCGTGCCCACCACGTCCCTCCGGGTTCGAGCACCGATAGTGGGCACGGCGCGCGAAGAGCGCGCCTTTGTCCACCCTATGGCAGCGTGCCGTTTGGCTGCACCGTCTCACCCAATATCTTCCGCAACTCCGGCTTCGCCACCTTCTCCAGGGTCGAGCGCGGCATGTCGTCGACCAGCCTGATCTAGCGCGGCACCTCGAAATCGGCGAGGGCTTTGCGGCAGGCCGCCATCACCCTGTCCTGAAGATCCCGTGCTGCGCCTGCGACGCCGCCATGTGGGATGATGAAAACGACCGGCACCTCGTCCAGCATCGGATGCTTCTTCGCCACCACCGCGGCTTCGCGCACGCCGGACACGATTGCGATCACCTGCTCGATCTCGGAGGCCGCGACGTTCTCGCCGCCGACCTTCAGCATATCCTTGGCGCCCCACAACGCGTTGGCGTGGTCCAGATCTGCCGGTCAATCCTCGTACGACGAAATCTCGATCAAACTGCCGTCTGGATCCCGGCAATAGACGGAGCGCAGCGTGCCGCGGGCGCCCTGCCTGGGCCCCGGGCCTTCCTCGATCGCGACGCCGTGGGCTTTCAAATGCGCCACCACCTCGTCGGGTGAGGCGGAGGTCAGGAAGCACAGATCCTCGCTGCCGGCGGTCGGATGATCGGCGGTGAACCACGCCACCTTGTCGGCGTCGCGCGGCCGGACGTTGATCTTCTGTTGACCAAACTGAAGCGAGGTCCGCGGCGCTTTGCCGCCACCGGGGTCGAACACCTTGACTTCCATGCCGAGGATCTTGCGATACCACTCGGTGGTCGCTGCAACATCGGCGACGTTGATCACGAGATGATCGAGGCTCTCTACCTTGACCGGCATGCGTTATTCTTTCGTCGTCATGAAGCTTGCGCACTTTCCGCGTGCGGCGCGCCTTGTTACAACGCCGCTGACGCCACGATCAAGATATCCAGCCTAGAACAACGTCCTTTGAAGAATAACACTTGGGAGAACCCTTGAGATGATCACTCGCCGTACTTTGCTCGGCCTGCTCGCCGCCACTCCGCTTGCAGCCAGCCCACTGTCGAAGGCCTTGGCAGCGGATTATCCGTCCCGGCCGGTGAAGTTCGTGGTCGGCTATCCGCCGGGCGGCGCCACCGACATTCTGGCGCGGCTGATCGGTCAGCGACTGTCGGAGCGGCTCGGCCAGCAATTCGTGATCGAGAACAAGCCGGGCGCCGGCAACAATATCGGCACCGAATCCGTCGTCAACGCGGAGCCCGACGGCTACACCGTGCTGCTGGTCAATCCGGCCAACTACATCAACAGCACGCTTTACGCCAATCTCAAGTTCAACTTCGTCCGTGACATCGCGCCGATCGCCGCCTTCCAGCGCGTGCCGAACGTAATGACCGTCAACAAGGACGTGCCGGCGAAGACCGTCGCCGAATTCATCGAGTATGTGAAGGCCAATCCCGGCAAGGTGAACATGGCGTCCTCCGGCAACGGCACCTCGGTGCATCTGTCCGGCGAGATGTTCATGGCGTTGACCGGCTGCAAGATGCAGCACGTGCCTTATCGCGGCGCGGCGCCCGCGATCACCGACATGCTCGGCGGCCAGGTGCAGGTGATCTTCGATAACATGCCCTCGATCATCCAGCACATCCGCTCCGGCTCGCTGCGTGCCCTCGGCGTCACCACCGCCCAACGCTCGCCACAGCTGCCTGACGTGCCCGCAATCGGCGAGACCGTGAAGGACTACGAGGCGAGCGCACTGTTCGGCATGGGCGCGCCGAAGAACATGCCCAAGGACATGATCGCCAAGCTCAACAACGAGATCAACACGCTCATGAAGGATCCCGACATGACCAAGCGCCTGGTCGAGCTCGGCGGCGACCCGCTCGTGCTGACGCCGGAGGCGTTCGGCAAAGAGATCGAGGCCGAGACCGCCAAGTGGAAGAAGGTCGTCGAGTTCGCCGGCCTCAAGGTCGAGTAACGATCTCGCGAATGACCGTGAGTAAAGCCCTGCCGTTCGGCAGGGCTTTTTCTTGAACACCGGGTTCTCGCTTGACGGGGCGATGGTGGCGCCCATACTAAACCTTATGGTTAAGTATCTGGACGATACGCTCGATCGCACTTTTGCGGCGCTGTCCGATCCGACGCGTCGCGCGCTGCTCGCGCGTCTCGGCGAACGGCAAAGCCTGTCAGTGAGCGAGCTGGCAGCGCCATTCGCGATCTCGCTGCCGGCGATCATGAAGCATCTCGACGTGCTCACGGATGCCGGCCTGATCATGCGCGAGAAGACCGGACGCACGGTCTCATGCCGGCTCACCGCGCAGCCGATGGAGCAGGCGATGGACTGGCTCAATCGCTACGCGCAATTCTGGTCGGAGAGTTTCGACCGCCTTGCCGCCTTTGTGGAGGACAAACCATGGTCAACGCAGCCGCCAACGCCGCCGAGCCTCAAGTCGAAGGTCCAAGCCTCACGCTCACGCGCCGGCTCCGCGCGCGGCCGGAAAAGGTCTTCGCCGCCTGGACGCAAGCCGCGCAGCTAGTGCAATGGTTCGGGCCGCCGAACATGAAGCCGGCGCCCCTGAATGCCGAGCTCGATGTTCGCAGCGGCGGCCGCTACCGCATCTCGTTCACCCGCGACGACGGCGAATATTTCGAGGCCGGCGGCACCTACCGCGAGGTGGTGCCGAACGAGCGGCTGGTTTTCACCTGGGCGTGGCATTCGACGCCGGAACGCGAATCGCTGGTGACGATCACGCTGAAGCCTGACAGCGCCGGCACGCTGATGATCTTTCACCACGCCCAGTTCTTCGATGAAACCGCGCGTGACAACCATCAGCGAGGCTGGAGCTCGTTCTTCGACAGGCTCGACACCTTTGTCGCCTGATCACCATTCGAGGCTCCCCACGGGATGGGTCGCATCCCATGCCTTACACCTCAGGATGATGTGTTAAACTGCGTCGATTTACTCACTTCTTAGCCTCCGCCTGCTCCGTGCCCTTGCACGAGATCAGCATTGTGTAGGCGCGGGCGTTGCCGGCGATGTCGGTGGTCTTGAGCTCGCCCTTCGGTTCCGCAGTCTGATAGGGCACCACGGAATTGTCGAGAAAGTCGCGCAGCGCGCCGGTCTTGATGGCAAAGTTGATGTTTTCGGGGATGCTGCCGGTTGCCACGGCGACTCGCAATCCATCGAGCTTTCCGGTGACGAGGCCGACGATCTGACCAGTCGTGTCGAACAGCGGACCGCCGCTATTGCCAGGTTGAACGGGCGCGCTGATTTGCAGGAAACGCGAATCGTTGCGCATACCGCTGAGCGAACTCACGATGCCGGTCGTCACCGTGAAGTCCGAGGTCAGCAACCCGTGGAACGGGAAACCGATCGCCACCACGGAATCGCCGGAGCGGATCGTGCGGTCACGGATGCGGGCAAACTCTTTGAATGTTACCGTCGATGGCGCCTGCAAAAGAGCAAGATCGTTGTTCGCATCGCTCGATACGACGCGCAACACCATTGCGGCTTCGCCAGTGAGATTGCCCTTGAGCTCGCTGCAACCGTCGATCACATGATTGTTGGTGACGATGTGCCCAGCAGCGCTAACCACGAAGCCGGTGCCAAACCCGGAGCTACTCTTGACCCCTTTGCCGGGTTTGCCGGCTGGCGGTGAGCCTTGCTTGTCTGCGGTGGCCGCCGGCTTCGGAGCGCCTTTGGTGAAATCGCCGGCCTTGTCGAGTCCGTCGGCTTTCACCTTGGTCACGCAATGGGCCAATGCGGCGATCACTGGCCCGGTTGACCTTAGGTCGAAGTTCAGGACAGCATGGCCGGCTGTCGCCACCATCAGGCTCGCCTTCTGAAACGTACGCACAACGTTGAGCGGCATGACGGCCGTGAGCATATCGGGCCGGTACGCCGTGGCGAACAGCCTGGCTTGGTCCTGCCCGTCAAAGATCACGTCGATCGCGGCGTTCTCGCCCTTGTTGAAGTGGTAGCTGGGACTCGCAAAGGCGAGCGACCATATTCCGGCGGCATTTTGGCTCACGACGAGGATGACGCCGTTTGCATAGGGCGCCGTCACCGCGCAATGGGAAAAGGCGCCCGTCTCGTCGTTGCTGAAGGCGCCGCCGGTCCAGCCGCCGACATTGACGGTGCCAAATGGTCCTTTCGCATCCGCTGACCCAACAAGACACACCTGCAGCAGAGCTGCAGCGACGAACGACCTTAACCACATAGCTTCCCCCCAGGGCACCCTGGCCGCATCTTACCTGGGCTGGCGGCCGAGACGCAACCGGCAGTTGTCCGCCCGGGGCCCCGTCCCCGGCGGCGATTTCCCGGCTTGCCTTTACTTTGTAGCGCGGTATACTTTGCGGTACAAAGTGGCTGGGCAAGCCGGTCCGTGGGCTGGGTGGAGCGGAGTTTTGGCATTGCCGATGCGCGATCTCGACAAGGCGCTGGCCGACATCGTGGCGATCCGCAGCCAGATTGCGGCCGGCACGGCGTTCCGCGGCTATGGCCCGGCGACGATGGCTGCGACCGGCGCGGTCGCGCTTATTACCGCCATCCTGCAATTCTGGTGGATCGGCGATCCCACCAGCGAGCCGCTCGGCTTCTTTCTCGGCTGGTTCTTTGCGGCAATGCTGTCCGGAGCGATAATCTGGGTCGAGATGCGCGCGCGGTCGCGTCGTCATCATTCCGGCCTTGCCGACGCCATGATCCACCAGGCCGTCGAGCAGTTCTTGCCCGCGGGCGTCGCCGGCGTGCTGCTTGCGGTGGTGATGTGGAAGTTCGCCGCGGAGACGCTGTGGCTCCTGCCGGGACTGTGGCAGATCCTGGTGTCGCTCGGCATTTTTGCATCCATCCGCTCGTTGCCGCGTAGCGTGGCCTTTGCCGGGGCGTGGTACTTCATCTCGGGCTTCGCGGTGGTAGTGCTGGCGAGTCGCAGTCACATGCTGTCGCCCTGGACCATGGGACTGCCTTTCGTAATCGGCCAGTCGATGATGGCGGCCATTCTGTATTTCGCGTCCGGAGACAATGATGTCGAAGACTGACACCGCGCCTTTCTCCTATGAGGGGCTCGACCGTGTGATCCACGAGAAGGCGAGGCTCGGGCTTCTGACCTCGTTGATGGCTCACCCGAAAGGGCTTGCGTTCGCTGACCTCAAGCAGCTCTGTGGCCTCACCGACGGCAATCTGAGCCGGCACCTCGCCGTACTCCAGGAGGCCGGTCTCGTCGAGGTGACGAAGGGCTATGAAGGCAATCGCCCGCACACCACCTGCCGTCTGACCAAGATCGGCCGCCGCCGCTTCCTCGACTATCTCGCCGTGCTCGAGCGACTGGTGCGCGATGCCGCCAAGGCGGCTGGCCGCGAGGCACTGCCGCTCGGCCGCCTCGGCATTCTCTCGACCTGATCGTCCCCTTTTTTGACTGGAGACTTTGTGATGCAAAGTGACGTCACGCCCGGCAACGAGAAACTTCATGTCGGCATCATCATGGACGGCAACGGACGATGGGCGACACGGCGCGGCCTGTCGCGCGTACGCGGCCATGAGGCCGGCGTCGAGACGATTCGCCGCATCGTCGAGGCCGCGCCCAAGCAGGGGATCGGCACGCTGACGCTCTATGCGTTCTCGACCGACAATTGGCGCAGGCCCAAGCCCGAGGTCGCAGCACTCATGACGCTGCTGCGCTTTTATCTCGCCAATGAGGTGCAGAGCCTGGTGAAGAACGGCGTGCGGCTCAACGTGATCGGTCGTCGCGACCGCCTGCCGGACGGCATCGCCACCGCGATCGCGCGCGCCGAGGCCGCGACCGCCCACGGCACCGCGCTGCATCTGCGCATCGCCGTCGACTATTCCGCGCGCGATGCGATTCTGAACGCCGCGGCGAAGGCCGCCGCTCTCACCAGCCTCACCCGCGAGGCCTTCTCACAGCTCGTCACCGGCGAGGCAGGCTTGCGCGACGTCGATCTCATCGTCCGCACGTCAGGCGAGAAGCGGCTGTCGGACTTCCTGCTTTGGGAGGGCGCCTATGCCGAGCTGCATTTCACCGAGCGGATGTGGCCGGAATTCGATGCCGGCGATCTCGCTACGGCTCTCGCCTCTTTCCATGGCCGCGAGCGCCGCTTCGGCGGTCTCCAGGCGATTATGCCGGAGGAGGTGCCGTCACTCTCTCGTGTGTGAGATTGAGCCGAAGCCGAGCAAGAGCCTCCGCAGCAGGTTCGTACGAGCATTAGCTCGCGAGGAATCGTGGACATCGTGTGGCGGACTCGCGCCGTCGGTGCGGCAGATGCGACGTGCGATCACGAAATGCATTTTGCAGGAACATTTGTGCGAAGCACCCGTTCGGCAATTGAGCCAGGCAACATAGGCGCAGGGAACGCGCGCTCCGGCTCAGTTCCATGAAACCCGACGTGACAGAACGGAGCAGCTCATGAAGCTCACATCCGAACAGGTGAAGCAGACCGTCAACCAGCTCGGCGCCCAAGTGCTGCCCGACGAGCATCCCGCCATGCCGCAGCTCAACAGCATGTTCGGCGAGCATACTTTCTTCGTCGACGAGATGGGATTGAAAGTGCTCGAGCCGATGCCCTCGCTCAGCGCAGAACGCGAGACCGGCGAAGTCGTCAGCCTCGCCGACTGGAGCGATGCGGACCTCACGCGCCTGATGGCGCACGAGCCCGAGCCGACCGGCGTGATCGTCGTGTTCGAGCATGTCAGGCACTGAGGATTGCAAGGCCGAGGCCGCATGCGGCCCCGGCCACGACTGTAGGCGGAATTTGCATTCACGACGTGATCAACGGAGAAACGATGCAACCAGGCATCGGGGCGCGGGACAAGTGATGTGATGTCCAACCGAGATGTGGTTGCACCAAGGCCGAACAAGTGCTTGCCCTGTCGTCGCTCATCATGGTCCGCGATGCGGCGCGAGCGGGGGGTAGGAGCGGCGCGCCTCCAAGGTCGGCGAGGTGGTCGGGCTGATCGAGGAAATCGCGAGTCAGACCAACCTGCTCGCCCTCAACGCCACGATCGAAGCCGCGCGCGCCGGCGAGATGGGCAGGGGTTTTGCGGTCGTGGCCAGCGAGGTGAAAGCGCTGGCGGCGCAAACCGCCAAGGCAACGGACGAGATCAAGGCGCAGATCGGCAGCATCCAGGATACCACTTCGGTTGCGGTCCGCGCCATCCGGAACATCGGCGCAACCATTGCCGATATGAACGCGATCGCGTCGGCGGTCGCAGCGGCAATGGAACAGCAGGGGGCCGCCACCAGGGAGATCGCAGGCAATATCGGCCAAGCGGCACGGGGCACAAACGAGGTGTCGTCCACCATCGGTGGTGTCACGCAGTCCTCGGCCGAAGTTGGGGCGGCTGCGTCGCAAGTGCTCGGCGCAACGCGCGATCTGTCGATGCAATCGGAGAAGCTGAGGCGAGATGTCGCCGAATTCCTGGCGTCGGTGCGCGCTGCGTAGAAGATCGCCGACGCGGCTCACATTCGGTGGGTTTGGCGCGGCGTGAGGGGCGATGATGAGACCTGCGTTTACGCTATGGTCTTCCTTGAACGGAATTACCGCGTCTCGCTTAATGGGTGCAGTCCAGCACACTCAACTCGGTAAGTTGACGGGTTCAATCGAAGGGCCGGTCGATCTTGGTGTCGATCGCGTATCCCGAAGCGGCGCGCTGCGGCCGATAAAGTTGGGCACTATTCCTTCGCCGTGGCACTATGATGCGGCGACCTGCTACGCGATCCAACGGCAAAAAACTGCGATAGCCCGCGATCTTGTACTACCCTATTGGGCCACGACCGATGCGATGCGAGCGATGCAGCTGCATAGCGTCGATACCGACACTGCGATCGCTTCTTTGGAAGCGACGCCTCTGGCCCGACGTGCGCCGCGCGCATGGTAACGCGGCCTCGGTGAGGTCTGCCAGGCGCTGCCCGAACGGCGGATTGTCCGAACGCAGACTCAGTAGCTTCGGCCTGCGCCGGACGACCCGCGCCGGCCTCTCGCCCCATGGAAGTAGCGGCACCACCCGTCCGGACTGATCGGCCCCTCTACGATCTCGCAGCTGCCGGGCGGCCGGAAATGTGCACACACGCCGCAGTGCTGGGCTCCATTCGGTTGATATTGATAGTGCGCGACCTCCTTCGGGATGGGCCTGCGGCCGCGCGCATAGGCTTCTGTAGCATATCCCGAGGGGCCATGGGCCCAAGCGGGAAGCGCGGTCGTGCCCGCCAGCGCAGCTCCATACAGCGTTTTTTCGATGAAGCCGCGGCGAGAAAGATTTTCGTCAGGCTCTTGGCTTGGCAGAGAGTTTGCTCCTGCTAACTTGGATTCATCACTCATTGGTCGCCTCCCCGGCGGATTGGCATTATCTGCAAGTGGAGTTTCCGTGTGGCCAAACATGCCGCGACGTTCTTGGTTCCTAAGGGCAGCCGCCGGTTCGTGAGTAGCGTTCGCTGGATGATGTGCTGGATCGGCGGGGATGAGCTATGAGCGAAAAAGAAGGGGCAAAGGCAATGACCGAAGTCGGTGAATGGCAGGCGGCCCGGTATCAAGGCGCCATCGCTTCGCTCGATCGCGGCGAGGGTGCATCGCATGACGAGGTCAAAGATTGGGTCGCTTCCTGGGGCGGCACGAACGAGAAAAGGCGCGCTCAAAAAATCATGACGCCGCGACCGGTCCCCGGAGGGGATTGCCGGCCTCGCAGCGCTGCGGGCCAACATCGAGCCGGACGATCAGTGCGCTGCCACACTCGCAGACGATGACTTGTCGACCGCATTCTCTTGTAGTGCAGAACGATCTGCCGGCGGCGGACCCCGGCAAAACTGGCGCGCCCGACACGATTCGAACGTGTGACCTTTGCCTTCGGAGGGCAACGCTCTATCCAGCTGAGCTACGGGCGCAATGAGGGTTCATTTAGCCGATTGGCGAGCGGTGGGCAACCGCTCTCGCCGTGACAATCATCGCGCTTTAGGCCGATTTGCGCGAGGCGGGGCCAGGAACCTGACCGCTCACCGGCGCGCTGTCCCGGCCGAGGCCCGTGAATTCGGCCAGCACCCGCTCGGCGCAGACGACACGGTTGCGGCCGAGCCGCTTGGCGGCATAGAGCGCCTGGTCGGCCGCACCTAACAGGCGGTCGGGGCCGCCGTCGGCCTCGCCGGGGGTGTGACTGGCGACGCCGACACTGAGAGTCACGTGCTGGCCGGCCCCATCGGCGCCATGGGCGATCGCCAAGGCCATCACGGCGCGGCGAATCTCCTCGGCGATGGCGCAGGCATCGTCGGCGCTCATCTCGGGCAGGATCAGCGCGAATTCCTCGCCGCCATAGCGGCCGGCGAGGTCCAGCGGGCGCACCGCATGGCGGCTGACGACACCGGCGACTGCGCGCAGGCACTCGTCGCCGCTCTGGTGGCCGTGCTCGTCGTTGAACAGCTTGAAATGGTCGACATCGACGAACAGCAGCGCCAGCGGCTTCTGCGTCCGTTGCGCGCGCGCCCATTCGGCCATCAGCATCTGGTCGAACGAGCGGCGGTTCGACAAGCCGGTCAGCCCGTCCTTGGTGGCAAGCTCCTTCAGCGCCATCTCGGCGCGCTTCTGGTCGGTGAGATCGCGCAGCGTCTCCACCACCGCGATCAGATTGCCGGCCTCGTCATGGATCGGGCCGGCGTCGATCGCGAGATAGAGCTGGCTGCCTAGCTTCGGCATCACGCACCAGTTCTCTGCGCTGAAGCCGAGCCCGTTGTGGCCGCGCGCGGCATATTCCGAATAGAACGCCGGCAGCTGCTCGGGGCGGTCGAGCGCGACCAGATCGGCAAGACAAGGGCGCTTGTTCTCGTAGAAGGCCTGCCAATGCTTGTTAGTGCCGATCACCTCCGAGGCGGCGACGCCGGTCAAGCGCTCGCAGGCCCTGTTCCAGATCACGACGCGCCGCTTCGGATCGATCACGAAGGTCGGCACCACCAGATGCTGCATCAGCCGCACCGCGTAGGAATCCGCGACATCGATCGTTTTGGGAGACTTTGCCATCTCAGGCCACCGCTGCTACAGGCATGACGTCGCACGGTCCGAACAGCTCGCGCACTTCGGCTGCCGGCCTCGGCCTGCTGAACAGGTAGCCCTGCATCTCCGTGCAGCCGAGCGCGCGCAGCATCTCGCGCTGGGCCTCGGTCTCGACGCCTTCGGCAACCGTGGTCATGTCGCTGGCGGAGGCGATGTTCACCACCGCCTGCACGATCACGGGCGAGCCGCCGGCGTCGGCGATGTCGGCGACGAAGCAGCGGTCGATCTTGATCTTGTCGAACGGGAAGCGCTTGAGATAGCTCAGCGAGGAATAGCCGGTGCCGAAATCGTCGAGCGCGATGCGCACGCCGATCGCGCGCAGCTGGTGCAGGATCGAGAGCGCCGCCTCGTCGTCGCGGATCAGCACGGCCTCGGTGATCTCGAGCTCGAGCCGCCGCGGCTCCAGCCCGGAGGCGGCCAGCGCCCCGGCAATCCGCAGCGCCAGGGTGTCGCATTTGAGCTGCACCGGCGAGACGTTGACGGCGAGACGAACATTGGCGGGCCAGGTCGCGGCCTCGTTGCAGGCCGTGCGCAGCACCCAGTCGCCGAGCTCGTTGATCAGGCCGGTGTCCTCGGCGATCGGAATGAACTCGGCCGGCGAGACCATACCGCGTTCGGGATGGCGCCAGCGCAGCAGCGCCTCGCAGCCGGAGACCGCGCCCGAGTGCAGATTGACCAGCGGCTGGTAATGGATCTCGAAGCCGCCGTTGACCAGCGCCTGGCGCAGATCCTGCTCCAGCGTAAGGCGGGCCTTGGCGCTCGCATCCATCTCCGGCACGAAGAAGCGGTAGGTGCGACGTCCTTCCGCTTTGGCGCCGTACATTGCGAGGTCCGCATTCTTGATGAGCTGGTCGAGATCGGCTCCGTCCTGCGGCGCCAGCGCGACGCCGATGCTGGCGTCGGTGGAGAGCTGGTGGCCGAGGCAGTGATAGGGGCGGCGGATCGCCTCATGGATCTGGGTCAGGAAAGACAGCACGTCGGTGGACGATTCGATTCCGGTCTGGATCACGGCGAACTCGTCGCCGCCGAGCCGCGCGATCAGGTCGCCCGGCCGGAGGCAGGCGCGGATACGCGCCGCGATCGCCTTCAACAGCTCGTCGCCGACATGATGGCCGAGCGAATCGTTGATGCCCTTGAACTCGTCGACATCGATATAGAGCAGCGCGAGCTGCTCGCCGCCGGCGAGCTTCCCAAGCTCGCGCTCGATCTGCTCGCGAAACAGCACGCGGTTCGGCAGGTCGGTCAGCGCGTCGTAATGCGCCATGTGCGCGATCTGCTCGGCGGCAATTCGCTGTTCCGTGACGTCCTCGATCACGTTGATGATGTAACGTGGCTCGCCGGCCTTGTCGGAAATGCCGATGCGCTTCGAGATGATATGGCGCTGGCCATCGATCCGGGTTTTCCAGGTCTGTTCCTTGAGCAACAGCCGATCGGGGGATCGCAGCAGAGCGTCATCATCGCAGGTGACGATTTCGGCATCGGGCCCTGGCAGAATATCGGCGGCAGTTTTTCCTACGATCGTCGTGCCCGTCTCCCCGAATACGTTCTCGGCAATCCGGTTGACCAGGAGGTAGCGCCGCGTAAGGGCATCCTTCACTGTGATCTGCGACGGAATGTGGTCGATGATCTCGCGGAGGAATGTGTAGTTGCGGTCCCGCTCCTGCTCCAGATTGCGCCGCTCGGTGATCTCCTCGATCGTGGCGACCCATCCGCCCTGCGCGAGCGGGGTGTTGATGACCTGGAAGGCGCGGCCGTTCGGCAGCTCATGCAATCTCGTCGAGACCGTACCTTCGGCGGCGACCCGCATGACTTCGGCGCAAAACGCCTCGACGTCGCCATCGAACCCGCCGCGCTCCTTGCGGTGATGCATTGCTTCACGGATGTGGCAGCCGGGCTTGATGACATCGGTGGACAGGCCGAACATGTCGGCATAGCGGCGGTTGCAGGTGACGATGTATCCAGAGGCGTCGTACAGGATCAACCCTTGCGACATGTTGTTCAGGGCGGTGTCGAGCCGTTGCCGTTCGGATTCGATCCGCTGCTGGGCCTCGCGGTTCTGCCGGTTGATCTGGCGGATGATCAGGAACAGGATCAGCGCGATCACGGCCGCCGACAGTGTCGCGGTGGTCACCATGAAACCAGTCTGCTGCCGCCAGTCGGCAAGCGCGGCCGACATCGTGTTGGTCGCGACGATCACCAGCGGGAAATGCGTCAGCGACACGGCCGAGCCGAGCTTCTCCAGGCCGTCGACCGGGCTCTTGACGCGAAGCGTGTGCTGACCGCCTCTGGTAAGCACCATGCTCATTAACGGCGCGCTCTTGTAGTTGGTCCCAATCACCGATTCGGCATGCGGGTAACGCGCCAGCATGATGCCTTCGCGATCGAATAGCGAGATAGCGGCGCCCTCGGCCAGTGCGACAGAGGCGAAATAGCGCCGATAGCTCTCGGGATCGATCCGCCGGACCATCGCTCCGACGAAAGTGCCGTCGGGCAGGCTCAGCCGGCGCGCGACGATGGTGGTCCATTTGCCGATGATGAAGCTGCGCACGGACTCCAGCAGCAACGGCTCCGACATCGGACTCGATTTGAAGGACTGGAAATAGCTGCGCGTGGCAACGTTGATCTTGGGCAGGGGCTGGGCCCGAGACCAGCTGATCAACTCGCCGTCGGCATCGTAGATCGCGATATCGCCAAGATAGGAGACCGGGCTGATCTTGCTCCTCAGCATCCGGTTCGCTTCGGGTCCCGACATGCGCTCGCGGAACATCTGCGGCGAGGTGATCTCCGTCAAGTGCATCTGGCCGATCAGGTCGGCCGCGATGACATCAGAGTCTTCGAATTGCTGGTCGAAATGCTGCGCGATCAGCCGCACCGTGTTTTCCAGCTCGCGCTCGCGGTTGGCCAGGGTGCGCTCGCGAAACTCGCCGACCGCCATCGCGGTCACGGCGAAGATGCCGGCGACCAGCAACGCGCCCGAGAGTGTCAGCCACAGGACCGGACCACGCCGCATGGCAGCGTCCCAGCCGCCTTTCGCGGCCAGGAACATCGCAGCTGCCATCCCTGAAAAAAACTGGCGCATCCCACTCCCCTGGAGGAACGGAAATATCATGGACAGATGGCGCAATGCTTAGGAAAGCCGGTTACCCATGGCTTAAACCGGTTGCGGACAAATACGGATAGCCAGCAAAGCGGCAATAAGGAGTGCCGAGCCGCGCCGCATCGTTAACCGAAGCTTAATGCGAGGCGCCCGCCCTCTTGCCACCGCCATGGCGCAGCCGTCCGACCACGCCGGTCGGGAAGAAATAAACGCTGGCGATGAACAGCAGCCCGAGCCACAGCAGCCAGCGGTCGGGATGCAGCAGCCCCGGCAGCAGCGGCAGTCCGGCTTCGCTCGCCGCCTTGGAGGCGACGCCCATCAGCGATTGCAGATAGTTCTGCGCCAGGATGAAGATCGTCGCGCCGATAATCGCGCCGTAGATCGTGCCCATGCCGCCGATCACGACCATCAGGAGAATGTCCACCATGATGGAGAAGCTCAGCGAGGTGTCGGGACCGGCATAGCGCAGCCATAGCGCATTCAAAATGCCGGCGCCGGCGGCGACCAGGGCCGCGAGGCAGTTGGCGTAGCTCAAATGAAATACGGTGCGGAAGCCGAGCGCCTCGGCGCGAAAGCGGTTCTCGCGGATCGCCTGCAGCACGCGCCCGAATGGCGAGTTCACCACCCGCAGCAGCGCGAGGATCATCAGGGCCGAGACGGCGAACACGAGGTAGTAGGTCAGGATGCGGCCGTTGATCTCGAAGCCGAACAGGTTTTTGGAGATCAGCACGGTGCCGGGCCGCAGCAGTTCCGGCAGCTGGAAGCTTCGCCCATCCTCGCCGCCGGTCAGCCAGGAGAGCTGCGAGGCCAGCACCTGGAAGGCGGAGGCGACCGCGAGCGTGATCATGGCAAAGAAGATGGCGGCGACGCGCAGCGAGAACAGGCCGATCGCGAGCGCGAGTAGCGCGGCCAGTGGCAGGCCGATGACGATGCCGGTTGCGACCGCGGCCCAGTTGGGACCCATGCCATACAGTGCGATCGCAATTGCGTAGCTGCCGATGCCGTAGAACATGGTGTGGGCGAACGACACCGAGCCGCTATAGCCGAGCAGCAAATCGTAGGAGGCGACCAGCGCGGCGAACACGCAGATCTTGGCCGCGACGTTCAGCGCTTTCGCGCCCGGAAACAGGAACGGCGTCGCCGCCAGCGCCAGGATGATGACGACGATAATGAACGTGAGGATGTGGCTGCGCGGCGGATCGCCTGACAAAATCATCATCGGCTGGTCACCGCATAAAGGCCGCGCGGCCGCCACATCAGAATGGCGACCATCAGCAGGATATTTGAGACGAGCGCGAGCTTCGGCACCAGGAAGCCGCCGTAATTGGCGACCATCGCCACCAGGATCGCGCCGATGAAGCAGCCGCCGATCGAGCCCAGGCCGCCGATGATGACGACGACGAAGATCAGCACCGTGAGCTCGTCGCTCATGGAGGCGTGGACCTGCTCGCGATAGAGCGCCCACATTATCCCGCCGAGGCCGGCGAGCGCCGAGCCCGCCATGAACACGCCGAGGAACAGCCGCCGGATGCGATAGCCGAGCGCCTCGACCATCTCGCGGTTCTCGACGCCGGCGCGGATCAAGAGGCCGAGCTTGGTGCGGTTGAGCACGAGTTGGATCGCGATGAACACGGCAAGGCCGATCAGCATCGCCAGCACGCGGTATTTGGCGATCGCGACGTCGCCGAGGATGAAGGAGCCGCGCAGCGAGGTGGGCAGCGGCATCGGAATGATCTGCGGTCCCCACAGCGCATAGAGCGTCTGCTCGGCAACGATCAGGCCGCCGGTCGTCATCAGGATCTGCTTGAGATGCTGGCCGTAGACTGGCAGGATCAGCACGCGCTCGACGATCAGACCGAGCGCCCCGGACACGGCCATCGATAGCAGGGCCGCCGGCGCCAGCACCGCGAGATTCACCCAGAGCGAGTCGGCCTGCACCGAGGCCGCGAACGGCGCGAACACCAGTGTCGCGACATAGGCGCCGACCGCGATGAACGCGCCGTGGCCGAAATTGAGCACGTCCATCAGGCCGAACACCAGCGTCAACCCGGAGGCCATGATGAAGATCATCATGCCCATCGCGAGGCTGGCAGCGGTCAGCGTGAGCCACGTGCTGGGCGAGCCGACCAGGGGAATCGTGAGCAGCGCGAGTGTGACCGGCAGCAGGATCGGCGCGATGTCGCGCTTCGGCTTCGGCAGCGGATCGGTTGCGGAAAGGTCGGTCACTGATGCGCCTCCAGGCTCAGGCCCAGCAGGCGCTCTTGCAGCGGCACGTCGGCTGCCAGCACCGCCATCTCGCCGCGATGGACGATGGTGCCGTTATCCATGACCAGCACATTGTCGCCGAGCTCGCGGGCGGCAAAGAAATTCTGTTCGACCAGGAGAATGGTGGCACCCTTGCGCTTGATCTCCTTCAGGCACTCGATCAGCGCCATCACGATCGCGGGTGCCAGGCCCTTGGTCGGCTCGTCGATCAGCAGCAGCTTGCGCGGCTCGATGATGGCGCGCGCGATCGACAGCATTTGTTTTTGCCCGCCCGAGAGACTTCCCGCTCGTGACAGCCAGAACCGGCGCAGCGCCGGGAAGAAACCAAAGATCCAGTCGAGCTGCTTGTCGTCCATTGCCGCGTCGCGGGCCGCCAGCACCAGATTCTCCCTCACCGTGAGGTCGGAGAACACCGCCATGCTCTCCGGCACATAGCCGACGCCGAGCCGGGCGATATCGGGCGTGGCGCGGCTCTCGATACGCTCGCCGGCAAGCGCAATCTCGCCGCTGGAGGCCTGCCACAGGCCCATGATGGTGCGCAGGGTCGTGGTCTTGCCGGCGCCGTTGCGGCCGAGCAGCATCGTGACCTGTCCTTGCGGGACCGCGAGGTCGATGCCCTGGAGGATATGGTAGCGGCCGATATGGGTGTGCACGCCGGAGAGTTTGAGCAGATCGGTCATGCTGCGCCCTCTGCAGCGTTTTTGGGTGCGACGCCGAGATAGGCTTCCTGCACGATCGGCGAGGCGATCACTTCTGCCGGCGGCCCGTCCGCAACGAGTTGTCCGTTATGCAGCACGATGATGCGATCGGCGAGCGAGCGAACCACATCCATCTTGTGCTCGACCAAGAGGATGATCTTGCTCTTGTCCTGCTTGAGCTGCGCGATCAGGTTGAGCACGAGCGGCACCTCGTCGATGCTCATGCCGGCGGTCGGCTCGTCGAACATGAACACCTTCGGCTCCAGTGCGATCATCAGCGCCACCTCGAGCTTGCGCTGGTCGCCATGCGATAGCGCGGTTGCAGCCACGCCGCGGCGACTGCCGAGTGCGACCTGGTCGAGAATGTTATCTGCGCGCGCTATCAGGTCGCGACGGACCATCCAGGGCCGCAGCATGTCGTAATGGGTGCCGTTCGCCGCCTGCACCGCAAGCCGGACGTTCTCCTCCACCGTCAGGTTCGGAAAGAGATTTGTCAGTTGGAACGCGCGTCCGAGACCCGCGCGGGTCCGCAGCGGCGCGGAATGCTGGGTGATGTCGGTGCCGTCGAACAGGATGTGGCCCGCGGAGGCGCGCAACTGGCCTGAGATCAAATTGAAATAGGTGGTCTTGCCGGCGCCGTTCGGCCCGACGATGGCGGTGAGCTCGCCCGGTCGAAAGCTGCAACTGACATTGTTGACCGCGACGTGGCCGCCGAAGCGGATGGTGAGGTCGCGGGTTTCGAGGGAGAGCGTCATAGGGAATCTGGCAAGTGATGAAAGAGGATATATTCGCGATCACGCTGCGCTCCCTCCCCGCTCTTGTCCGCCGAAGCCCGCCTTCTGGCGAAGGCGGATGCGGGGGAAGGCGGGGGGAGAGGGTGTCTCCGCAGGCGAGACCCCCCAAGAGGCGAGAGCCCTCTCCCGGCTTCCCCGCAAGCGGGGGAGGTGAAGCAAGAAAGCTCACCGCTTGTTGCGGATCGGAACGTCCATATCCTCGATCTTCAGCTCGCGGACCGGCTCGAGAATGGCCCAGGCGACGTTCGGATCGACCTTGACCTTGAAGTGATACATGCTCTGCAGCGCCTGATGGTCCTCTTTGCGGAACACCATCTTGCCCTTCGGCGTGTCGAACTCCATGCCCTCCATCGCCGTGATCAGCTTCTCGGTATCGGTCGATTTCGCCTTGGTGACGGCGGCGACGACGGACATGGCGGCGGCAAAGCCGCCGGCGGTGAAGAAATCCGGCGGCGACTTGAAGCGCTTCTGGTGCTCGGCGACGAACCAGTCGTTCACCGGGTTCTTGGGGATGTCGTAGTAGTAATAGGTGGCGCCTTCCATGCCTGGCAGGCCCTTATAGGCGGCGAGCGCCGGCAGGATATTGCCGCCAGTCGAGAGTTCGATGCCGTAGCGCTTCGGGTCCATGTCCTGGAGCTTGGCCAGCGGATTGCCGGCGCCGGCCCAGATCACCCAGATCACCTTGCGGCCCGGCTTGTCCTTCAGCGCGTCGAACAGGCGCTGGCCGACCGCGGTGAAGTCGGTGGTGTTGGTCGGAGCATATTCTTCGGCGGCAAGCGTCGCACCGGTCTTGGCCAGCGCCTCCTTGAAGGCGGCGACGCCGTCGCGGCCGAAGGCGTAGTCCTGGGCCAGCGTCGCAACGGTAACGCCCTGCTTGCCGATCGCGACCGCGTTCGAGATCGCGTCCTGCGAGGAGTTGCGCGCGGTACGGAAGATGTAGCGATTCCACTTCTCGCCGGTAATCTGGTCCGCAACCGCGGGCTCGACGATCAGGATCTTCTTGTTCTCCTCGGCGACCGGGAGAATGGCGAGTGCCGCGGCCGACGAGGTCGTGCCGATCGCGATGTCGGCCTTGTCATCCTGGTAGGCTTCGGCGAGCGCGGCCTTGGACAGGTCCGGCTTACCCTGGTCGTCCTTGGTGATGATGACGATCTTGCGGCCGTCGAGCATCATGGTGCCCTTGGTGGCATACTCAAAACCCATTTGCAGGCCGGTTTCGGTCTGCTTGGCATAGGCCTCCAGCGGGCCGGTCTTGCCGTAGATTAGCGCGACCTTGAGATCGTCGGCATGCGCAGAGGCGGCCGCCGCGAGGGCGAGAATGGTTGTTGTTATGATGAATGATCGACGCAAGATGGTCCCTCCTGACTAGGATTTTCTGGCAATAGCGATTTGCACAGCCCGGGGAACGTTGCAATTCGACCTTCCGGCCAAAGCTCTGCATGCGGACTCTGTATCATGTTCAAACCTGCCGCGCAGCGTGTAGCGCGCCGCCAAGGGACGCAACGCCCCCGACCTGGCGCCAATCCGACTGCGCCTCCTCGGCGCTCTCGAAAATATGCGGCGCAACGCCGCGCCGCTCCAGCGCCTCGCCGAGCTTGATGCGCAGGAAGCCGGACGTGGTGTAGCGCGATACGCCGGCATAGAAGCGGTCGACCAGGCTGCGCACCATGGCCGAATAGTCGTCGAGCAGTTCCGGCAGAATCGAGAAGTTGTCATAATTAACGATGGCGTAAACCTTGCGGCCGAGCGGAGTGAGCCTCGCCGCGACAATCCGCCCGATCTCGTCGATCTCGGCCTTGCTGCGCAAGGGATAGCGCTCCAGGTTGATGAAGAACAGGTTCTGTTCCTCGTCGAGGGTGAAGCGCTGGTCGAGCGGGATGGTGAGCAGCCGTTCGCGCAGGTCCATCGGGCTGTCGCGAAAGATGCGCGCATCCATCAGGCCGGGATCGCGCGGGATCAGCGGCGTGAAATCCATCAGGCGCAGGATGTCGCGTTCGATGTCGACGCCGGGCGCGACCTCGATGAGCTCGAGCCCGTCAGGCCGCAGCGCGAAGACGCAGCGCTCGGTGACGTAGAGCACGCGTTGTCCGCGCGCCGCCGCGAAGGGACCGCTGAAGGTGACATGCTCGACATGATCGACGAATTTGCGGGACTTCGCCTCCTCGAGGATGGAGAGCTTGCCGCCGGCGACCGCAATCCGCTGCCTGCCGGCGGCGAAGGTGCCGACGAACACGACCTCCTTGGCATTCTGACTGATGTTGATGAAGCCGCCGGCGCCGGCAAGCTTCGGCCCGAACTTGCTGACATTGATGTTGCCGGCGCGGTCGACCTGCGCGAGCCCGAGGAAGGCGGCATCCAGCCCGCCGCCGTCATAGAAATCGAACTGATAGGGCTGGTCGATCACGGCCTGGGTGTTGATCGCCGCGCCAAAGTCGATGCCGCTTGCGGGTATGCCGCCGATCACGCCGGGTTCCGCCGTCAGCGTGATCAGGTCGATGATGCGCTCTTCATTGGCGACGGAGGCGATCCCCTCGGGCATGCCGATGCCGAGATTGACGACGCTGTTGGTCTTCAGCTCGAAGGCCGCGCGGCGGGCGATGATCTTGCGCTCGCTGAGCGGCATCACTTGCAGCGATGTCGCGCGCACCCGGATTTCGCTCGAGTAGGCGGGATTGTATTGCGTGCCAAACGTCTGCCAATGATGCTCGGGCTTGGCGACGACGATGCAGTCGACGAGGATTCCGGGAATCTTGACCTGGCGCGGATTAAGGCTGCCGCTCTCGGCGACCCGCTCGACCTGGGCGATGACGATGCCGCTGGAATTGTGCGCGGCCATGGCAATCGCAAGCGCTTCCAGAGTCAGCGCCTCCTTTTCCATGGTCAGGTTGCCGTCGGGATCGCCGGTGGTGGCGCGGATGATCCCGACGTGAATCGGAAATGTATGGTAGAGCAGGCATTCTTCGCCGCGCAACGTGATCAGTTCCACCATGTCTTCGGTGGTGCGCGCATTCAGCTTGCCGCCGCCGTGCCGGGGATCGACGAAGGTGCCCATGCCGACGCGGGTGATGTGGCCCGGCCGGTGGGCCGCGATGTCGCGGAACAGATGCGTGATCACGCCCTGCGGAAGATTATACGCCTCGATCTGGTTTGCGATCGCGAGCTGCTGGAGTTTTGGCGCCAGGCCCCAATGCCCGCCGATCACACGGCGGACCAGGCCTTCATGCGCGAAATGGTTCAGACCACGGTGCTTGCCGTCACCCTGGCCCGCGGCATAGACCAGCGTCAGATTGCGCGGCTTGCCTTGGGTGTAGGGCGCATCGCCCTCGTTGGATAGATAGAGCTCCTCCAGCGCCAGCGCGATTTCCTCGGCAAAGCCGATGCCGACAAAGCCACCGGTCGCGACCGTGTCGCCGTCGCGGATCAGCATGACGGCTTCAGTCGCCGTGACGATCTTGCCCTTCTCGGAATTGGGCAGGTAAGCCAAGGCAGGATGCTGGCTCACGGCGTGTCCTCCCATGTCGATATTGTCAGGAGCGGCCTCGCGATGGCCGCTCCGACATTCGTGGCTTGCGATGAGCCCCTTCGGGCTAACCGACCTTGCGCGTTTCGATGGCGAAATAGACCGATACCACCGTGATGATCGCAAGCGCGATCATGTAGAGCGAGATCGGCCAGGTCGCGGGCGCATAGGCCGTCATCAGGCCCGTCGCGATCAACGGCGACAGCGCGCCGGCAAAGATCGAGGCGAGGTTGTAGCCGAGCGACACGCCGCTATAGCGCACCTTGGTGCCGAACAGCTCCGACAGGAAGCTCGCCTGCGGGCCGTACATCGCGGCATGACCGACGGCGAGCCCCAGCACGATCGCGATCCAGGCATATTGCGGGTTCTTGGTCGCCAGCAGCATGAACAGCGGGAACGACATCAGTGCCGAGAACACCGCGCCGAAAATATAGATCGGCCGACGCCCGACCTTGTCGGACAGCGCGCCGAAAGCCGGAATGGTGAATGTCTCGATCGCGGCCGCGATCAAGACGCCGTTCAGCATGTCCTGCTTGTTCATGCCGAGCGATTGCGTCGCATAGGCGAGCACGAAGGTCGCGTAGATGTAGAAGAAGCCGTTTTCGGCAAAGCGCGCGCCCATCGCGAGCAGGATGTTCTTCGGGTACATCCTGATCGCCTCGAGGATCGGCATCTTCACTTCCTGCTTGGTGTCCTTGACCTTCTGGAACTCCGGAGACTCCGCAATGGTGAAGCGGATCCATAGGCCGACCAGCACCAGCGCGATCGAGAACAGGAACGGGATGCGCCAGCCCCAGGCAAGAAGCTGTGCGTCGCTCAGCATCGCCGATACCACCGAGAAGACCAGAGTGCCGAGCACCAGGCCGAGCGGCGCCCCGAGTTGCGGCCAGCTGCCGTAAAAACCCTTCTTGTCCGCGGGCGCATGCTCGACCGCCATCAGCACCGCGCCGCCCCATTCGCCCCCTAGGCCAAAACCCTGGACCAGGCGGCAGGTGACGAGCAGGATCGCGGCCCAGATGCCGGCGCTGTCGTAGGTCGGCAGGAATCCGATCGCCGCCGTCGCCGCGCCCATGATCAGCAGCGTGAGATACAGCATGGTCTTGCGGCCGATCTTGTCGCCGTAATGGCCGAACACGACCCCGCCGAGCGGGCGCGCGATGAAGCCGAGCGCATAGGTCGCGAACGCCAGCAACGTGCCGATCGCAGGGTCGAAGGTCGGAAAGAACAGCTTGTTGAAGATCAGAGCAGCGGCGGTGCCGTAAAGGAAGAAGTCGTACCACTCGATGGCCGTGCCGATCAGGCTCGCAGTTGCGACCGTGACGTGGGACGGCTGCTTGGCCCCGAGCTCATTGACCGTGATCGCTCCACTCATCTGGCGTTCTCCCTGTTTTACGAATGCGCATGTGCGGCATGCGTCATTGTGCAAAGCGAAAAGCAAGGTCCGCGCCAGATGCGGCGGCTTTGCGCAAAATGGCTGAAAATCCGACAATTTCGGTACATGCGCCGGCAAAGAGCTGCGCGACGCCGTGTCAGGAATCCGAGACTCCAGACAAAATGAGTCTCGGAACTCAGACGGAGGCCGGTCCCGCGGCGAGGCCAAACTTGGCGAGCTTCTTGTAAAAGGTCGCGCGCGAGATGCGCAGCATCTTGGCGGCTTCGGAGATCTGGCCGTTGCTGGCGGCGAGCGCCTGCTCGAGGGTGTGCTTCTCGAACTCCGCCTCGGCCGCGGCATAAGGCACCACGATGCCGGCCGCACGCATCGTCGAGGCGGGCCTCGCATCCGTGCCGACGGGCAGGATGCGGGCGAAATCGTCGCCGGTCAGCCGCCCGGAATCGCTCAGGATCAGCGCGCGCTCCAGGATGTTGCGAAGCTCGCGGACATTCCCCGGCCAATCGTAGCGGGCAAGCGCTGACAGCGCGCTGGGTGTGATCTTGGCGCTGACATAGTCGCCGGAGGCGCTGATGTCCTCGAGCAGCCGGGCGCTGATATCGGGGAGATCACCGAGGCAGTCGCGCAGGGGCGGCAGATCGATCGAGAGCACGTTGAGGCGATAGTACAGGTCAGGCCGGAACGCGCCGTCGCTGACGCGCTTGCGCAAATCCACATTGGTGGCGGCGATCACGCGCACGTCGACCTTGGAGATCTTGTCCGATCCGAGCGGCTCGATCTCACGCTCCTGCAACACGCGCAGCAGCTTGGCCTGCAATTGCAGCGGCATCTCGCCGATCTCGTCGAGAAACAGCGTGCCGCCGTCGGCGATCCGGAATTTTCCCTCGCGGCCCTTGCGATCGGCGCCGGTATAGGCCCCGGGCGCGGTGCCGAAGAATTCCGATTCGATCAGCGTGTCGGGAATCGCGGCGACGTTGACGCTGACGAACGGCTTCTCGGCGCGAGAGGAGGCGTTGTGAATGGCCTGCGCCAGCATCTCCTTGCCCGTGCCGGTTTCGCCCATGAGCAGGACGGTTACGTTCTGCCGGGCGGCACGTCCCGCAAGTTCCTTGGCCTGCGCGATGCCCGGCGTCGCACCGACGAAGTCCGCGAAGGTGAAGCGGGCCGCGCGGGGGTTCGACAATTGCCGTCGCGCCAGCCGCAGGTCGCTCTCGAGCTGCGCGACGCGGACAAGCAGAGGTTTGAGGCTTTCCAGCTGATCATAGAGCACGAAGCCGATCGCGCCGATCACCTTCCGGTTCTCATCCTCGATTGGCATGCGCGTCACCACGAGCTGCTCGCCGCCGAGCTCCATGATGTCGAGCAGGATCGGCTCGCCGGTCTCGACGACCTTCCGCATCAGGCTGTTCGGAATGATCTCCTCGATCGGCCGTCCCATCGCCTCGGAGGTGTGCTTGAGGCCGAGCGAGGCGAGGTATTTCTCATTGACGTAGACCACCCGGCCATTGCGATCGATCGCGATCGCGCCCTCGCACAGATGCTCCAGCCGTTCGAACAACGTCACCATCGCCCGCGCATGGACATAAGCGGGATCGCTGACGTCAGAGGAAGAAGGTGACATGGCGTGCCTCGGGGAGGTCCACCTGTGTATTACCAAAAGGGCTGGTATTTCAAAGGAGGAAATGGACTGGGGCACTCGGGCCGCCCCACCACTGTCATGCCCCGGCTTGACCGGAGCATCCAGTACGCCGCGGCTTTTCGATTCAACTACAACCGTCTCGGCGTACTGGGTCGCCCGGTCAAGCCGGGCGACGACACCGGTATGTGTCGCGCCGCTGTCCGCCTAGCGCCGATACCCGCTCGCGCGCGAATAGCCTAGCCGGCTCTGTTGCATCGGGCGGCTGGCGACGCTGGCCCGCGACTCGCTCGAGGCCGGCGTGGCGAGCTTCAGCTCCTCCAGAAAGATCGGGCGGGCGAAATAGTAGCCCTGCGCGTAGCGGATCTTGGTTGCGGCCTGGAGATAGGCGAGTTCTTCGTAGGATTCGAGGCCTTCGGCGATCACGGTCATGCCGAGCGCCTCGCTCAGGGATTCGATCGCGCGCAAAATGCCCTGGCTGCGCGGGCGGTTGTGGATGTCGGTGATGAAGGAGCGGTCGATCTTGATCTCGTCGGCGGTGATGTCGGCGAGCGCCGAGAGCGAGGAATAGCCGGTGCCGAAATCGTCGATCGAGATGCCGACGCCGAGCTTGCGGAACATCGGCAGTATCTCGGCCTGGAAGTGATTCTTGGCGACGAAGGCGTCTTCCGTCACCTCGATCATGAAGCGCTGCGGATAGCCGGTATCCTCCAGCGCGTGGGCAAAACTTCGCATGAATTCCGGGTTGCCAGCCTGCTTGGCGGCAACATTGATGCTGATGGTCGCTTCGGCGCCAAACATATCGTTGATCAGGTCGATCGACTTGACGATCTCTGCGAGCACGAGATGGGTGAGCTCGTCGATCAGCCCGAGCTCGACCGCAAGGTTGATGAACGAGCCGGGCGCCTGGATGACGCCTTCGTCATCGCGTAGCCGCACCAGCGCCTCGATGCCCTGCACGGCCAGTGTCCGGATGTCGACCTTGGACTGGAACGCGCAGCAGAAGCGCTTTTCGAGGATGGCCTGCCGCAGCGACTGCTCGATCTTCATCCGCGCCAGTGCCTCGCGCTCCATGCCGGCATCGAAGAAGGCGGAGGATCCCTTGCCGTTGTTCTTGATGCGATACATCGCGATGTCGGCGTTCTGACGCAGCGTCTCGAAGTTGCGGCCGTGATCGGGATAGAGGCTGACGCCGACGGAAGTCGAGGCAAATATCTCGGAACTGTCGATGAAGAACGGCGCGGTGAGCCGCTGCAGCGTCGATTGCACGAACTCCGCGACTTCCCCCTGGCTCCGGATCGGCGACAGCAGCAGCAGGAATTCGTCGCCGGAGATGCGGGACAGCATGTCGGAATCCCGCAGGTCGCGGCTGAGCCGTTTCGACAGCTCGACCAGCAGCGCATCGCCGACGGTATGGCCGTAATAGTCGTTGATATGCTTGAAATTGTCGATGTCGAGAAAGGCGAGCGCGAAACGCTCGCCGGGGCGATCGCGCGCCAGCAGGCTGTCGGTGTGATGCTCGATCACGCGCCGTGAGGGCAACCCGGTGAGCTCGTCGAAATAGGCGGAGCGGAACAGCTGGTCCTCGAAATTCTTCTGCTCGGTGATGTCGGCGGAGGCCGAGATCAGGAGGTCGCGGCCGGCGAGGCGAACCGGACGATGCGTGGTGAGCAGCACCTGGCGCGCGGCGCCGTTCTGAAGCGCTTCTTCGGAGATGACCGGCTGTCCGGCCCTCAGCGCCCGCTCGCAGGCTTCGCGGCGCTGTGCGAGATCGGGCGACGGACTGCTGCCGTCCATGCCGAGCTGGGCGGCCGCCGCATCGTTGACCAGGAGAAGCTTGCCTTGCGCGTCCTGCACGGTCAGGCCGGCAGGCAGCATTCTAACGATTTCTTTGAGAAATCCGAGTTCGGCTTCGCTCGCGCCGTTATATGCGTTGTCGTTCATAGAAATCATGAATCTTATTGTTTCAGCGCGCCTTTGCAATGGACGCGATCATGCGCAGTTCCCTCTTAGCTTTGGTTAAGGGGTCAGCAGAAATACGGGGGTGTTTTGCGAGAAACTTGGCGCGCGGCGACACGCGCTGCCGATCGTCATTAACAGAATGTCAACGGCGCTTGCGAAAGCGCAAGCGTAGCACGCGATTTGCTTTCGTTCGAATCGATGCGAGGTGATCTATCGTCATTCGCTCTTGGGGATGCGACATTGCATGGTGCAATGCAGCCCGGTCTTCAAATACGAGACCTCGGTCTTGCCCTCGAAGGCGGACAGGGCCGATTTCAGCAGCTTGGTGCCGAAGCCAGGCGCGGAAATTTCGCCAACGGTCGGTCCCTCGGTTTCGTCCCAGGTGATGGCTAGGCGGTCGTCGCTGACGGTCCATGACACCTGCAACAAACCGCGCGGCGAGGAGAATGCGCCGTATTTGCCGGCATTGGTGGCGAGCTCGTGAAACATCAGTGACAGCGTGACCGCGAGCTTCGGCGGCAGGAACAGCCGGTCGCCGTTGAGAATGAAGCGGACATGCCCGTAAGGGCCGAGCTCCGAGATCAAGAGATCGCGGATGTCGCAGCCGGCCTTATCGATGCGCGAGATCAGATCGTCGGTCGCGGCCAGGGACCGCAGTCGCGGGTCGACCCTGGCCCAGACTTGCGGCTGATCGTGCAGCACCTGGTGCAGCACGGCGTGCACGGTCGACAGCTTGTTCTTCAGCCGGTGCTGCAGCTCGTCGACCAGGACCTTGCGGTAGTCCTCCTCCTCGATCAGACGCCTGGAGATCCGGCGCTGCTCCGCCAGCATAGTGCGGTAGTGCTCGACGCCCCAGATGGTCAGCGCCGAGACGCCCCAATAGAGTGTCAGCAGCGCGAAGCGCGCGCGATCGGCATAGGCGTCGCCGAAATTCATGACGACGCCGAGCACGCCGCCGACCAGCGCCGTCACGACACCGATCCGAAGCCCGCCGAAGGCGGCTGCAAAGAGCACGGCCGGGAAGTAAGGGGTGAAGTAGACGTCGGGGCGGATATGCGCGAGCCCCCAGCGCGCCAGGGTCGCAACCAGCAGGCAGACCACCGCGAATGCGATGCTCAGGCCGAGCGATGGCGGTGCCACGCCCTGCCATCCCTTGCGGAATTCGTCGATCAGCTTCCCCATACGCAGCCCGGTGACGATATGCGTTCCAAAATCGAATGTCGGTGCAGAATGTTACGCACCTCGCCTGGGCAAGCAAAGCTCGCCTTGCCGGAAGCCGGCGATCGGGCTGCGCACCGCGGAAGTCTTCGTTGCCGAAGGCGCCAAAATTGTGATCGCGGGCCGCCGCATACCTGAAGGCGAGGCTGCTCGCGGAAAGCGTTCGATCAGGGCGCGCGGGGAGTCGCAGGGACGGAGCCGACAGGGTGGGCAAAGCGAAGCGTGCCCACGGATCGTTTCACATATCACCGATCGTTTCACATATATAGATAGATGGTGGGCACCGGCGCGAAGAGCGCGCGCCTTTGCCCGTCCTACGGCGGCGCAGAATGGTACGTCAGAACGATCCCAGCGCCACCGGCCGGAATGCCTGCAGCAATTGCTGATCGAGCTTATCGCTCATGCCTTCCATCATCGCGAACGCACGCGAATGCGTGAACGGCATGCGATAGGCGCGCTTCTCCACCAGGGCGGCATAGATATCGACGATCGTCGTCAACCGCACGATGTCGCTGATCTGGTTCGACGACAGGCCGTTCGGATAGCCCGAGCCGTCGAGGAATTCGTGGTGATGCAGCACGACATCCAGCATCTCCGGCGGGAAGCCGCCCTGGGCTGCGAGCGCGTCATAGCCGCGGCGCGGATGCTGGCGGACCTCCGCCATCTCCTCGTCGGTGAGCTTGCCGGGCTTGTCGAGCAGCACGAACGGAACGAAGGCCTTGCCGACGTCGTGCAGCAGCGCGGCACGGGTCAGCCGGCGCTGATCGTCCTCGCGCATGCCGAGATGCTGTGCGAAGGCGACGGCGAACCCGGTGACGAACAGGCAGTGACGATAGCTGCCGACATGATGGCAGCCGACGGTGGTGAGCCATTCGCGCAGCGAGGAGTGCTTGATCGCCTTCAAGATCTTGCTCTCGGCGGCGATCACGTCGTCGAAGGTCAGGGGCACGCCGAGCGGCAGCTTCTCGAACATCTTCTTCAGCACCGCATGCGCCGCCTCGACGCCGCGGTTGAGCGTCTTGCCGCGCTCGGTCGCGTCATAGGTCGCGGTGTCCGGGAATGCGGCGCGGATGCGCTGCAGGATCGCCTCGGACTGCAGCGGCCGCGAGATGGTGTCGGTGGCGCCCAGCGCCCAGGCCTGCATGGTGCCGTGATGCAGGGCATCGGCGAGCACGAACAGCCGCGGCATCGCACGATAGGCATCGCCGCGCAGCTTGTTGCGCACCCGCTGCACGCTCTCGGGCGAGCGCAGATTGATATCGACCACGAGGCCGGAGAGATCGCGCGACGGCTGCTCGGGGATGCCTATCGTCGTCACTGTCGAGACCTCGCCGACCGTCTTCAAAATGCTGGCGAGCTCGGTGCTGGCATCGCTGCGGTCGGAGGCGAGCAGAAGCCGGCGTTTGGCGGCGGATTTGGCTGGCGCGTTCATGGCTTCCCCAAAACATGGGAGGGTATTTGCATCAGCCTAAGCCGGATCAGGTTCTCTGGCCCTTAAGAGGCATGATCAACGGAACCTGCCGGGATTGCACGCAATCTTACGGATCGGGATTCCCCTGAAGGGAACAACAAATCGCGAAAACAACCCCATGCACAGTAGAAGGGCCATTGATAACAAAAGGAAATTTTGGCCCGCGATTATCGCCTGGCTTCACCCTCCCAAAACGAAGTCCGCCGGAGGTTACCCTCCGGCGGACTATCTCATGCAGTGTTCGACCAGCTTACGCCTTCATCGCCCCCTTCACGGCTTCGGCCGTGATCGGCAGCGCCCGGACGCGGGCGCCGGAGGCATTGAAGATGGCGTTGCCGATGGCTGGCGCGACCACCGTCACCGCGGGCTCACCGACGCCGGTGGCCTTCTCGCCATTGGCGATCACGGCGACCGCGACCTCCGGCACCTGGCTCATGCGCAAGGGCGTGTAGCTGTCGAAATTGGTCTGCTCGATGCCACCGTCCTTCAGCGTCGCCTTCTCGTACAAGGCCAGCGACAGGCCCCACAGCGCCGCGCCCTCGACCTGGGCGCGGATGTTGTCGGGATGCACCTGCGTGCCGACGTCGGTTGCGACCGTGAGCTTCTTCACGGTCACCTCGCCTGAGGGCGCCACCGCAACATGCGCGACGCAAGCGGTCCAGCTTGCGGTCGCACGTTCCTGCGACGACACGCAGGCAACGCCCATGCCCTCACCCTTCGGCAGCTTCTTGGTGCCGTAGCCGGCAAGGCCCATCGCCGCGAGCAAGGTGTTGCGCAGCCGCTGTGCGCCACCATCGTTCTTGCCCGCACCGTCGAGCAGCGAGATGCGAAATTGCGCCGGATCCTTGCCGGTTGCAACCGCGATCTCGTCGATCATGCTCTCGACCGCCCAGAAGGTCCAACCCGGCGCCACCGAGCGGAGCTGACCCGACGGGGTGGCGTTGTGCGCCATCTCGTTCTTGATCGCCCGCACGTGATGGTTGGGCACCGTGTAGAAGAAGTCCGACCCGTTCACCGTGAAGGCGTCGAGCGGACCTTTCTTGTCGACTGAGGGCGACAGGAAGTCGGGGATGCCCCAGCGCTGGGTCGGCCAGGCCGAGACGACGTCGTGGTTGAGCGCGACGAGCTTGCCGTCGCCGTCCACGCCGGCCTTTACTTTTTGATAGGTGAGCGGACGCGAGAAATCCATCGTCATGTCGTTCTCGCGCGTGTAGATCACCTTCACCGGCTTGCCGACGGCCTTCGCCGCCTGCACCGCCGGCACCATCATGTCGGCGTCGAGCCTGCGGCCGAAGCCGCCGCCGAGCCACATCTGGTGCATCACCACGAACTTCGGATCGATCCCGGCGGCACCGGCCGCGATGGCGCCGGAGCGCGTCGCGAACTGGTTGCCGGAATAGATGTGCAGGATGTCGCCCTTGAACTCCGCGGTGGCGTTCATCGGCTCCATCGGCGCGTGGATGTTGATGCTGGTGGTGTACTCCGCCTCCAGCACCTTGGCCGCCGTGCCGAGCGCGGCCGCGGGATCGCCGTCCTTGACGAAGAACTGGCCGGAATCCTCGAGGCCCTGAAGCCGCTTGGCTTCATCGAGCAGCGACTGGCTGGACAGCTTTGCGTTCGGCCCGCCGTCATAGCTGACCTTCAGCGCTTGAGCCGCCTTCTTGGCGTTGGCATAGGTGTTGGCGACTGCAACCACCCAGCCGGTCGTCGTCTGGGTCTTGTCGTCGAGGGTGACGGCCTTGATGAAGCCCGGCACCTTCTTCGCATCGCTGTCGTCGACCGACTTCACGGTCGCGCCGTAGCGCACCGGCGGCGTCACCAATGCGCCATAGGCCATGCCCGGAATCATCACGTCGATGCCGTATTTGGCCGTGCCGTTGGTCTTGGAGGGGATGTCGAGCTGCGGCACCGACACACCGATCATGGTGTACCGATCCGGCGTCTTCAGCTGGATCGCCTTCAGTTCGTCCGGCGTGAAGGTTTTCGTCGCCTTGCCGCTCTTCACCACATCAGCGAACGACATCTGCTTCTTCGACTTCGGATGCGAGATCATGGAGTCGCGCACCACGAGCTCGCCTGCCGGCACGCCCATGGACGCAGCCGCACCTTCCGTCAACGCCATGCGGCCGGCGGCGCCGGCCCGGCTCATCGCATCAAAGTTCATCATGGTCGACCAGCTTCCGCCGGTGATCTGCACACCCAGCACGGGGTCGTTGAACTTCGGATCGTTGGAGGCGAGGTTGACCCGCATGTCGCTCCACTTCGCGCCCAGCTCCTCGCAGACGATCTGCGCCATGGTGGAAGCGATGTGCTGGCCCATATCGGCCTTGCCGCAGGTCACGGTGACCAGGCCGTCCGGCGAGATCGCGTACCAGACGCTCGGCTCGAAATTGGCGGGAGCCGCAGCGAGCGCTTCACCAATACCGGGCACGCCGGCATAGCCGAGCACGAGACCGGTCGCGGCGGTGCCGACCAGGAAGGAGCGACGGCTGAGATCAGTCGTCTCGGGGGTGACGTTTTTCACGTGCTGATTCATGTGTGCCTCCGCTCGTTGCCGGTGGCGGATGCGGTACGCATCTCGGTGGCGGCGCGCATGATTGCCTTCTGGATCCGCGAATAGGTCATGCAACGGCAGAGATTGCCGTCCATATGCGCCACGACCTCTTCCTTGGTCGGATTGGAATTCTTCGCCAGCAGCGACGCCGCCTGCATGATCTGCCCGGACTGGCAGTAGCCGCATTGCGGCACCTGCTCGGCAATCCACGCCTTCTGCAAGGGATGGTCGCCCTTGGCGGACAGGCCTTCGATGGTGGTGATCTTCTTGCCGGCGACGTCGCCGACCATGGTCTGGCACGAGCGCACGGCTTCGCCGTTGACGTGCACGGTGCAGGCCCCGCACAGGCCGGCACCGCAACCGAATTTCGTGCCGGTCATCTGCAATTGTTCGCGGATGGCCCAAAGGAGCGGCGTGTCGTTTGCCGCATCCACGGACATACTCCGCCCGTTGATGGTGAGCGTTGGCATAGGCGTCTTCCCCTGCCGGTGCAATGAAGCCGCTTACGGCGGCAACTTGATTGGCGGACGCCCACCGGGCCGGCGCCCACCTTGCGCGCGAGAATGATCGCGTTCGCGGCCAGAGGCAAATGCAATTTGGAATCGATCGAACCTGTCTCGGAATGCGCATGTTGTGCATTGCGACAACAGCGCTGACGTTAGCCACTGAACGCAACAAGCTGCACGCTAATCATGCATGCCGTCCGCGATTGCGACGGTTTCCTCCGAGTAACCTTGCGAGCTAGGATGCCGAAAAGGTCAGAGCAGCAAGAACAAGAATTAGGGTGGGTGGAATGCCAAAGATCAATCGGGACGGAGTTGCCATCCATTACGAGGTTCATGGCGATGGGCCGCCGCTGCTACTCACCCACGGCTATTCCTCGACCTCGGCGATGTGGCACGGCCAGATCGATGCGCTCGCGCGCGAACACACACTGATCCTGTGGGATATGCGCGGCCACGGGCAGTCCGATTATCCTAATGACCCTGCGGCCTATAGCGAGGCGCTGACCGTCGGCGACATGGCGGCGATCCTTGATGCCGTCGGCGCCAGGCGCGCCATCATCGGCGGATTGTCGCTCGGCGGTTACATGTCGCTCGCGTTCTACTGCGCCCACCCAGCGCGCACGCGCGCGCTGCTGATCATCGACACCGGTCCCGGCTTCAAAAAGGACGACGCGCGCGAGGCCTGGAATGCACGGGCGCTCGCCACCGCCGACAGGCTGGATCGCGAAGGCCTCGACGTGTTGAAATCAGCGACGCGCGAGCGCGCCGCCGCCAGCCATCGCGATGCCAGGGGATTGGCACTCGCCGCGCGCGGCATGCTGACCCAGCGCGATGCACGCGTGATGGAACTGCTGCCCGACATCAAGGTGCCCTCGCTGATCGTGGTCGGCGCCGATGACACGCCGTTCCTGGCGGCATCCGACTACATGGCGGCCAAGATTCCCGGCGCACAAAAGGTCGTGATCCCCGCGGCCGGACACGCCGTCAACATCGATCAGCCCAAGGCTTTTGTTGACGCCGTGGTGCCTTTCCTGAAGAACTTGCCGGAATAGGCGATCAGATGAGGATCACGGCAATGAAGCGGGCAATCCTGGCTGCAGGCATAGCGCTTCTCTCGATGGCAGCGTCAGTGCAGGCCGAGCCGTTTGGCATGCTGCCGCTGCGCCGTCCCTTCGTCGAGACCTTGTCGAACACCACGCCTTTGGCGTTCGGGATGGATGCGGAACAGACCTCGCATGCCCTCGGACAACCCCTGCAATACGTCAAAGGACGCCATGGCAACGAAATCTATCTCGCCCTGCGCAACATCGGCGGCAGCGGACTGATCCCGCAGCGCCACCGCCTGGTCCTGCAATTCCGTCATGGACGGCTGGCAGGATGGAAGGAGGATTACGGCGAGAACTGGATGTGGGAGTGAGAGCGGCTGCGCAACTGCCTCCCCTCATCCTTGTATGGGGAGTGAGTGGATCAACGACCAAACAAGAAGGACAACCCGCGTGGGACAAGACATTAAATTGACGGCGTCGGACAATTTCCAGCTTGGCGCCTATCGCGCCGATCCCTCGGGCGTGCCGAAGGGCGCGGTGGTGGTGATCCAGGAGATTTTTGGCGTCAATCATCATATCCACTCGGTCTGCGACCGCCTCGCAGGCGAAGGCTATGTCGCGATCGCGCCGTCGATCTTCGACCGCACTTCGCCGGGTTTTCAGTCGGGCTATACGCCTGATGAGATCGCAGAAGCGCGAAAGTTCGTCGCCAATCCCGAGTGGGACGCAATGCTGCGCGACACGCAAGCCGCGATCGATGCGGTGCAGAGCGTCGGCCCGGTCGGCATCATCGGCTTCTGCCTCGGCGGAAGCCTCGCCTTTGTTGCGGCGACCCGGCTGACGGGCCTCAAGGCCGCGATTGGCTATTACGGCGGCGCTATCGTGCGCTTCGCGGACGAAAAGCCGAAGGTGCCGACGCAGCTGCATTTCGGAGGGAAGGATGCCGGCATTCCCTTGACCGATGTCGAGACCGTCAAGGCCAAGCGGCCGGATGTCGAAGTATTCGTCTATCCCGGCGCGCAGCACGGCTTCCATTGCGACGAGCGGCCGAGCTACGACAAGGCCAGCTCGGAGATCGCGTGGCCGCGCAGCCTGGAGTTTTTTGCGAAGCATTTGGCGAAGTAAGCGGGCGGCTGTCTCCATTGTCATTCCGGGGCGCGCGTAGCGCGAACCGGGAATCCATCGAGCCGCAAAGTTGGCGGAGGAATGGATTCCGGGTTCGCGACTTTCGTCGCGCCCCGGAATGACGAGTGGAGAGAGCGTCGCGCCCCACGAGAGCAGGAATCGGGTGGCTGCATCACAGCGCGCGGCGATAGAGCTGGCTCATCAAGCCAGTTCACGCCGGGAGAACGCCATGCAGCAGGCCAACACGAACCTCATCCTCCGCAACCCGTTTGGCACCATGGACGTGCCGGAGCCCAGCGATTCCGAAGTCATGCACTATGCCATCACCACCACGCTGGTCGGCGATGCTACCGACGCCAACGCGGAACATTGGGCATCCATCCCCACGCTCTCCGATCCGCTCGAAGGCGTCTGGGCGAGCCGCTGGAACGGCGGCGCCGATCCGACCATTGCCGGCGATACGCCGGAGACATGGAAGCAGGGCGGCGCGGAGGTCCGTGTCGTCGGTGAACGGATCTATCTGCGGTTCGATTGGGATGGCGGCCGCCGGCACGGATTGATCGAAGCCCGCCGGGAGAGCGGCTATCGCCTGACCGGAAAGTACATCAACCTGACGAACCCGGCGATCATGCGGCCATGGATCGGACTCGTCGTCGACGCCGCCCGGATCGACGGATGCTTTCCGAATGGGCGGCTCGATTTCAGGAGGTGAGATGCGGACGTAGCGTCCCATTCTCTCCTCTCGTCATTCCGGGATGCGCCGCGAAGCGGTGCAGGCCCGGAATCCATAGCCACGAGCCGGGGTTATGGATTCCGGGCTCGCGCTGCGCGCGCCCCGGAATGACGAGGGGGAGAGACTTGGGCTGAAACTAAAACCAGCGCTCGCCGACGAACACCGTGTCGCCAGGGCTGACGGGCGTGCCGAGCGGCACGATGGCGCGCATGGCGCCGCCGGCTTCGGGGCGGGTGACGGTGACCACGTCGCGCTTGGCGCGCGGCGAAAAGCCGCCGGCGATCGCGACTGCGCTTTCGACCGTCATGTTCGGCACATAAGGATATTGGCCGGGGGCGGCGACTTCGCCAAGAATGAAGAACGGGCGGTAGGACTCGATCTCCACGGCCACCGAAGGCTCGCGGATGTAGCCGTTGCGCAGGCGCGCGGCGATTTCGCCGGCGAGCCCTGCCGTGGTACGGCCGCGCGCCGGCACCGCGCCGATCAGCGGCATGGTGATCGAGCCGCCGGCATCGATGGCGTAGCTGTTGGTGAGACCCTCCTGGCCGTAGACCACGACGCGCAGCTTGTCGCCGGCATCGAGGTGATAGGAGGCGTCGTAGCGGACCGGTGCTGCCACCATAGGCGCGGCATAGGCGACCGACACGGATGCCGAGGCAAAGGAGTTGGTGAGCGCATCGATGGCGCCGCCGCCATTGGCAACGACGACCGGCGGCGGTGCGCGGTAAGGCTGGCCATAGGCCATGGCGTCGAGATCGGGACGGGGCTGCACCATCGCGACGGGGCCGGCGGTCTGCATGCAGCCGCCCAGGGTCAGCGCGGCGGACGCTGCCAAGATCGACCATCGAAACGCGCGTGCAACCGGCACCGGAGCCATCCCCGAAAACGAGACAGCTCCAGTGATGCACCGGTTATGGTTAACAAAGGGTTGAGGGTGGGCTAGGCGCGACAATGCAAGCAACGAGCACGGTGCGCTCCCTCTCCCGCTTGCGGGCCGCGACGAGCTTCGCTCGCGCTGAGAGGGTTGGGGAGAGGGTGCTTCCGCAAAGAGACACTCCCCCAGAGGACAGAGCCCTCACCCGCATTGCATCTCCGATGCAATGCGACCTCTCCCGCAAGCGGGAGAGGTGCACCAACTCCGTAGCTAGCTTACGCGCTCACACCAACACCAATCGGACACGACACGCCGGTGCCGCCGAGGCCGCAATAGCCGGCGGGATTCTTCGCCAGATATTGCTGATGATAGTCTTCGGCGAAATAGAACGGGCCGGCCGGCGCGATCTCGGTGGTGATGGCGCCGAGGCCCTTTGCAGCGAGCGCCTTCTGGTAGAGCGCCTTCGACTCGTCGGCGGCTTTCTTCTGCGCCTCGGAGTAAGTGTAGATCGCGCTTCGGTACTGCGTGCCGACGTCGTTGCCCTGACGCATGCCCTGGGTCGGATCGTGGCTCTCCCAGAACGTCTTCAAGAGCTTCTCGTAGGAGATCTTCTTCGGATCGAACACGACCAGCACCACTTCGGTGTGGCCGGTGCGTCCCGAACAGGTCTCTTCATAGGTCGGGTTCGGCGTGTGACCGCCGGCATAGCCGACAGCGGTCGCATAGATGCCCTCGCCGAGCTCCCAGAACTTGCGCTCGGCGCCCCAGAAGCAGCCGAGCCCGAACACGGCCTGCTCGAGGCCGGCGGGATAAGGCGGCTGCAGCTTGGCGCCGTTGACGAAATGGATGGTCGCGGTCGGAATCGGTTGCGCGCGGCCGGGCAGCGCTTCGGCTGCGCTCGGCAGTGCGGTGGACTTGCGCGTGAACAGCATGATCGGATCTCCGAAAAGCGAGCTGTCGGTCGCCTGAACAAGGCGCTCAGGCGGCGTGCTCGCGATCGAGTGGGAATATAGGTCTTTACGCGGGAAGAGGCAGCCTTGTTACGGCGTCCTTCGTTCCCAGCTCAGTCCCGGCGGGAATTGAAAGATCAATCCCGGCGGGAATTGAAAGATCAATCCCGGGAATAGCCGATCAGCGGCTTGCGCGGGCGGAACAGGATTATCAGCAAAATGCCGAGAACGCCGAGCACGGCGAAAACCGGCTGATCCAGCACGAGGCGGATCACCGAGGTCCAGAGCCAGGGTGCCTTGGCCTCGACCCAGGTCCGGAATGCGGATTGGCTGGCCTGGTTGATGTCGTTCCAGAACTGGCCGAGCCGGGTGAAGCGCAGGGTCTGGTCGGCCACCCAGCGGGCGCCGTCATAGACCATGAAGATGAATCCGCCGGCCAGCAGCAACACGCCAATCAGTCGGAAAAAGCCGCGGATCATACCTCACCCCAAATGATCGTCCGGTCGGACGACCCATAGACGCCGCCAGCCAATAGCCGGGAAACGGCAGAAATTCAACCTCATCAGGGCTTTAGGGACCTTTTTCGGCACGCCCAAGGCCTGTTTTCCGGGCCTGGAAAGCGTTGACGGTGCGCAAGACCCCCTCTATAAGGGCGCCAACTGGCGGTGGGCGCAATCCTGCCGCCGCTGTTCTTTGAGCAGTTGCAGGCTCTCTTTTGACTTTGAGCCTCAGAGATGGCCGCAAGGCTTTATCGCTCATGTTCCGGGAACGGCCCAGCAACCGAACATCCTAAATCCGAGCGTCGATTCCGCGGTCAAGCTGCCGGCGCTACCCGACCAAGACGCGACCGGTACCCGCAAAGGACATTGAGACCATGGCCAATACCACTTCCGCCAAGAAAGCGACGCGCAAGATCGCCCGCCGCACCGCCGTCAACAAGTCGCGCCGCACCCAGATGCGCGGTGCCGTGCGTAACGTCGAAGAAGCCATCGCGACCGGCGATCGCGCCGCCGCCGTCAAGGCGCTGGCCAATGCCGAGCCCGCGTTGATGCGCGCCGCCCAGCGCAACATCATTCACAAGAACAACGCCAGCCGCAAAGTCTCGCGCCTCACCGCGCAGATCGCCAAGCTCGCAAAGTAAGTTCGCAGCGCAAACCGATCGAGTCATTCGATCGGTTGAAGCGACCATCGCTCTCGATCAGCCCGGCTTCGCGCCGGGCTTTTTGTTGCCTGTCACAATTCATCGTTGCGGTGTTTGGGCGACCAATCCTCCATTGGAAGAGTCTTCTCGTTTTCGCCAAGCTGCCTTCCGTAATTTTACTTGCCGCTATTTTTGCAACAGTGGAAACTTGCACCGCGGTGCGAAAAACCCCTGCGAGGCGGGCTTAAGTTGCACCTCTCGCGCGCGCGAGTTCTGCACACCGTAGTTTTCCCGGACCGGCTATCGTGTCGGGTTACCCTGCGAAACGAGACTCAAAAAGCGATGTCTCGCTAATCACTTATCAACATAGCTGCGACAAGCATTTGGAAAATTCGCCCGCGCGTCGGGACGCGTGACGCTTTTGTAAAAAATTTTTGGCGGTGGCGGAGAATTGTCACACGACGCGCCGCGTCTTCGAATCTGTGCACGAATCCAAAAACTTGGTCTCACGCCTGTGAACAAGTCACGCGCAGCGTTAACGCTGGTCAAGTTTTTTGATGCCTCAAGTGTGAATCAATTTCGTTGCGAGTCTTTCCGCTTAGTGTATTCCTTAAGTCGTTCGCGGCGCCCACGATCTTGAGACCAGCGCGGTTTAGGAAACGGGGCGAGCGTGCAAATCGGCGGCGGTGTGCACGTAGGCGACGCTTCAACAAGCGATTGTCGGATCAAAACTCATAGCAATATGGGAACGGTAGCTCTTTGTCTTCACGTCTCAAAGCGTGATCTTTGCGATACTCGCGCCAGGCGCATATGAGAGACAACTCGAGGCTACTCCGATACGCGCGACGGCGAAGCCGAGCGGACGACACGAACAGACGGGCAGGATAGCCGCAGCTTTTGACGCGGTTGTCTTCAGGACGCAGGACCTTGCCGTGAGCGATCACGGCAGGACGGGGAGGTATCATGTCTTACGGGCTCAACGCGGTATTGAAACACATTTCCCATTCCAATGTTTCCCATTCCAATGCTGCCGTTCTGGATCCGTCGGACCTTCAGCCTCCGGCCTATGACGGGGCGCTGAGTACGCGCTGACCTCGCGAACCCACCATCTCTGACATCGCTGATCTGACCGCGGCATTTCCGCCGAACGGTCGAGCTGTGCCCGAAGATGGACTCGCTTGAGGTCGCACCATGCAGAGTCGTGGCAGGAACTCTGGATGGCGCTCACCACGCAACCTTATCTCTCAAGAAAAGTTTTCAAATG